>NZ_VMLH01000099.1:0-17404 GCF_013276595.1 Streptococcus sp. 10824 | reverse complement strand
ATACTCAATGAAAATCAAAAAGCAAACTAGGAAGCTAGCCGCAGGCTGTACTTGAGTACGGCAAGGCGAAGCTGACGTGGTTTGAATTTGATTTTCGAAGAGTATCAGTTAGAAGAAAGAGTCACAAACACACTTTGTGGCTTTTTTATTTCCATAAAAATGGTAAAATAGTAGGAGTAGAAATGGAGTTCGAGACATGAAAGTAATAGATCAATTTAAAAATAAGAAAGTCCTTGTTTTAGGTTTGGCCAAGTCTGGTGAATCTGCAGCTCGTTTGTTGGACAAGCTAGGTGCTATTGTAACGGTAAATGATGGGAAGCCTTTCGAGGACAATCCAGCTGCCCAAAGTTTGCTGGAAGAAGGAATCAAGGTCATCACAGGTGGCCATCCTTTGGAACTTTTGGATGAAGAGTTTGCCCTCATGGTGAAAAATCCAGGCATCCCATACAGTAATCCCATGATTGAAAAGGCTTTGGCAAAGGGAATTCCAGTCTTGACTGAGGTGGAATTGGCTTACTTGATTTCAGAAGCGCCCATTATCGGTATCACAGGTTCAAATGGAAAAACAACCACAACGACCATGATTGGGGAAGTTTTGACTGCTGCTGGGCAACATGGTCTTTTATCAGGAAATATCGGCTATCCAGCTAGTCAGGTTGCTCAAACAGCGACAGACAAGGACACTCTTGTCATGGAACTTTCTTCTTTCCAACTCATGGGCGTTCAAGAATTCCATCCTGAGATTGCGGTTATTACCAACCTCATGCCAACTCATATCGACTACCACGGTTCTTTTGAGGAATATGTAGCAGCCAAGTGGAATATCCAGAACAAGATGACAGCAGCTGATTTCCTTGTCTTGAACTTTAACCAAGACTTGGCAAAAGAGTTGGCTACCAAAACACAGGCTACTGTTGTTCCATTCTCAACACAGGAAAAGGTTGATGGAGCTTATCTGGAAGATGGTCAACTCTACTTCTGTGGAGAAGTGGTCATGGCAGCTAGCGAAATCGGGGTTCCAGGTAGCCACAATGTGGAAAATGCCCTTGCGACGATTGCAGTAGCTAAACTTCGTGGTGTAGACAACCAAACCATCAAAGAAACTCTCTCAGCCTTTGGTGGTGTCAAACACCGTCTCCAATTTGTGGATGAAATCAAGGGTGTCAAATTCTATAATGATAGCAAGTCAACCAATATCTTGGCAACTCAAAAAGCCTTGTCAGGATTTGACAATAGCAAGGTCATTTTGATTGCAGGTGGTTTGGACCGTGGTAATGAGTTTGACGAATTGGTTCCAGACATTACTGGACTCAAGAAGATGGTCATCCTTGGTCAGTCTGCTGAACGTGTCAAACGGGCAGCGGATAAGGCTGGTGTGGCTTATGTGGATGCGACTGATATTGCTGATGCGACACGTAAGGCCTATGAGCTTGCAACTCAAGGAGACGTAGTCCTTCTCAGTCCTGCCAATGCCAGCTGGGATATGTATGCTAACTTTGAAGTACGTGGCGACCTCTTTATCGACACAGTAGCGGAGTTAAAAGAATAATATGAAAAAAATTGTCTTTACAGGTGGGGGGACGGTTGGACACGTGACTCTCAATCTGTTGTTAATGCCCAAGTTCATCGAAGATGGATGGGAAGTCCACTATATTGGGGACAAACGTGGTATCGAACACCAAGAAATCCTCAAGTCGGGTCTAGATGTCACCTTCCATTCCATTGCGACTGGCAAATTGCGTCGCTATTTCTCTTGGCAAAATATGCTGGACGTCTTCAAAGTTGGCTGGGGAATTGTCCAATCTCTCTTTATCATGTTGAGACTTCGTCCACAGGCCCTTTTTTCAAAGGGAGGCTTTGTCTCAGTACCACCAGTTATTGCTGCGCGTGTGTTAGGAGTGCCTGTCTTTATTCACGAATCTGACCTGTCTATGGGCTTGGCCAATAAAATCGCCTATAAATTTGCGACGAAAATGTATTCAACTTTTGAACAGGCTTCAAGTTTGGCTAAGGTCGAGCATGTGGGAGCAGTGACCAAGGTTTCAGATCAAAAAAATCCAGAACTAGATGAATTGGTAGATATTCAAACCCACTTTAATCCCAAATTGCCAACTGTATTGTTTGTCGGCGGTTCAGCAGGCGCTCGTGTCTTTAACCAATTGGTGACAGACCATAAGAAAGAACTGACAGAGCGCTACAATATTATCAATTTAACTGGAGATTCTAGCCTGAATGAGTTGAGCCAAAATCTTTTTCGTGTTGACTATGTGACCAATCTCTATCAACCCTTGATGGAATTGGCTGATATTGTTGTGACACGAGGTGGTGCCAATACGATTTTTGAGCTCTTGGCCATGGCAAAATTGCATGTTATTGTGCCACTTGGTCGTGAAGCTAGTCGTGGCGACCAGATTGAAAATGCAGCTTACTTTGTAAAAAAAGGCTATGCAGAAGAGCTTCAAGAAAGCGATTTGACCTTGGATAGTTTGGAAGAGAAGCTTGCTCACTTACTAAGTCACAAGGAAGACTACCAGGCTAACATGAAGGCTTCTAAGGAATTGAAATCTCTAGCAGATTTTTATCAATTGTTGAAAAAAGATTTATCATAAGGAAAGTAAATGTCAAAAGATAAGAAAAATGAGGGCAAAGAAATCCTCGAAGAATTGAAAGAGTTATCAGAATGGCAGAAACGAAACCAAGAATATCTAAAAAAGAAGGCTGAGGAAGAGGCAGCCCTAGCTGAGGAGAAAGAAAAGGAAAGACAAGCTCGAATGGCTTCAAAATCTGAAGATTCAGATGCAACCGAGGATCAAGAGAGTGAATCTGATTCAAAAGACCCAAAATCAGCTAAGGATGATACCGAAGAAAAAGTAGAAGAGTCAGAATACGTCAAAAAAGAAGTATCCAAAGAAGAATCAAAGTCCAAAGAGCCAAAGAAAGAGGATAAAAAGGCAGATAAAAAGCCTGTAAAGGAAAAACCGGTCAAACCGAAAATTCCAGGAATCCATATCTTACGAGCCTTAACGATTTTATTTCCATGTCTGCTTTTATTGATTGTCTCCGCCTACTTACTCAGTCCTTATGCGACCATGAAGGATATTCGTGTCGAGGGAACGGTGCACACTACGTCTGATGATATTCGACAGGCTTCAGGTATTCAGGATTCGGATTATACGATTAACCTTCTGCTAGACAAGGAAAAATATGAAAAGCAGATTAAGTCTAACTATTGGGTTGAATCAGCTCAACTTGTTTATCAATTTCCAACCAAGTTCACTATCAAGGTCAAGGAATATGATATTGTGGCCTACTATATTTCTGGTGAAAACCATTATCCTATTCTTTCCAGTGGTCAGCTTGAGACCAGTGCTGTGAGTTTGGTCAGTCTACCAGAAACTTATATATCAGTTCTCTTTAATGATAGTGAAAAAATCAAGGCTTTTGTCTCAGAACTTTCTCAAATTAGCCCAGAACTCAAGGCGGCTATCCAAAAGGTGGAACTAGCTCCCAGCAAGGTCACTTCCGATTTAATTCGATTGACCATGAATGATTCGGACGAAGTCTTGGTTCCTCTATCTGAAATGAGTAAGAAACTGCCTTATTACAGTAAGATTAAGCCTCAATTGTCAGAACCAAGTGTGGTCGATATGGAAGCTGGAATCTACAGCTACACTGTAGCGGATAAATTGATTATGGAAGCAGAAGAAAAAGCCAAAAAAGAGGCCGAAGAAGCTGAGAAAAGGCAGGAAGAAGAACGTAAACGTTTAGAAGAAGAACAGAAAAAACAAGAGGAAGAGAGCAATCGAAACCAAACGACCCAGCGCTCATCGCGTCGCTAGGCTTAGCTTTTCTCCTATAGCTCTTTAGTTGCCATGTTTTTACTTGACAAGTACTAGTAGAAATAATAGAATAATAGAAAACCTTTAAAGCAGTCCAGAGAGGCAGCTAAGGTTAGACGGTGAAAGGGTGGAGACTACCCATTTTTCGTGGAACCTTGCTGTTGGCAGGTTCCTTTTTTCGTGGCTTCTGTTGGCCAGACTCTCTCACTAGCAAAGGTAAAAGGAGAAACCTATGCGAGAACATCGTCCAGTCATTGCTCTTGATTTTCCTAGTTTTGAGGCGGTCAAGGAATTCTTAGCTCTTTTCCCAGCAGAAGAAAGTCTTTATCTAAAGGTAGGGATGGAGCTTTATTACGCAACGGGGCCTGGGAGTGTGTCCTACTTGAAAGGCTTGGGTCATAGTGTCTTTTTAGATCTCAAGCTTCATGACATTCCCAATACAGTCAAGTCAGCCATGAAGGTCTTGTCTCGGCTTGGTGTGGACATGACCAATGTTCATGCGGCTGGTGGTGTAGAGATGATGAAGGCTGCGCGTGAAGGTCTTGGAAGTCAAGCCAAATTGATCGCTGTAACTCAGCTCACATCAACGTCAGAAGCTCAGATGCAGGAGTTTCAAAATATCCAAACCAGTCTGCAAGAGTCTGTGATTCACTATGCCAAGAAGACAGCTGAAGCGGGCTTGGATGGTGTTGTTTGCTCGGCTCAGGAAGTACAAGTCATCAAGCAGGCTACCAATCCAGATTTTATCTGTCTGACACCAGGGATTCGTCCAGCTGGTGTTGCAGTTGGAGATCAAAAACGAGTCATGACACCTGCTGATGCCTATCAAATCGGCAGTGACTATATCGTAGTGGGACGTCCCATTACCCAAGCTGAGGATCCTGTTGCAGCTTATCATGCCATCAAGGATGAATGGACACAGGACTGGAATTAAAGAACTAGATTAGAAAAATAAAAGGAGAATACCATGACACTTGCTAAAGATATCGCTAGCCACCTCTTGAAAATCCAAGCCGTTTACCTCAAACCAGAGGAGCCTTTCACTTGGGCCTCTGGTATCAAGTCGCCGATTTATACGGACAACCGTGTGACACTTGCCTATCCAGAGACTCGTACTCTCATTGAAAATGGTTTTGTGGAAGCTATCAAAGAAGCCTTTCCTGAGGTTGAGGTGATTGCAGGAACTGCAACAGCAGGGATTCCACACGGAGCTATTATTGCTGACAAGATGAACCTGCCATTTGCCTACATCCGTAGCAAACCAAAAGACCACGGAGCTGGTAATCAAATCGAAGGTCGCGTAGCTCAAGGTCAAAAAATGGTAGTGGTTGAAGACCTTATTTCAACGGGTGGTTCTGTTCTTGAAGCCGTAGTAGCAGCTAAACGCGAAGGAGCAGATGTACTTGGAGTTGTAGCGATTTTTAGTTACCAATTGCCAAAAGCAGATAAGAACTTTGCAGATGCTGGTGTGAAATTGGTGACGCTTTCTAACTACAGTGAACTCATCCACCTAGCCCAAGAAGAAGGCTATATCACGCCAGAAGGACTCGACCTTCTAAAACGCTTTAAGGAAGACCAAGAGAATTGGCAAGAGGTGTAAAAAATCAAAAGACTAAAAGGTTAAAAATTATACTATTCTGTCATATCAGGTGTATGAATGACAAGATTCAAGTTGTTAATGTTTTTTACGTCAATTGTTTCAGTTTTAGATTTGCTTGGCTTGCTCTTATATAAAAAGTAGCACACGTCATGAAAGTTACAAGGGTTAAAGTATAATCCATAAATATTGTCAGATCCCTTTTCTGATATTTTGGAATTTCTTGCTTATCCCAGTCTTTTCAGTGATTTGGCTCAGTAATCTTAGCGTCAAGTTCTTTTTAGTTTTGAAAGATTATCCGTGAATTTCTTGCTTATTTATGATAAAATGGGAGTATCGCAAAAAATGACTCATCGTATTCAATTTTGAGTAAATCTAGGAGGATCCCATGTCAACAGAACATATGGAAGAACTAAATGACCAGCAGATCGTTCGCCGTGAAAAAATGGCTGCGCTCCGTGAACAAGGAATCGATCCCTTTGGAAAACGCTTTGAACGCACTGCAAATTCACAAGAATTAAAAGATAAATTTGCTGACCTTGATAAAGAACAATTACATGATAAAAACGAAACAGCTACTATCGCAGGACGCTTGGTAACCAAACGTGGTAAAGGTAAAGTAGGTTTTGCCCACCTTCAAGACCGCGAAGGCCAAATCCAGATCTACGTTCGTAAGGATGCTGTCGGTGAAGAAAACTACGAAATCTTCAAAAAAGCAGACCTTGGTGACTTCCTTGGTGTCGAAGGCGAAGTGATGCGTACAGATATGGGAGAACTCTCTATCAAGGCTACTCACATCACACACTTGTCTAAGGCTCTTCGTCCTCTACCAGAGAAATTCCATGGTTTGACAGACGTTGAAACAATTTACCGTAAACGTTACCTTGACTTGATTTCTAACCGTGAAAGCTTTGAACGCTTTGTCACTCGTTCAAAAATCATCTCTGAAATCCGTCGTTACCTTGACCAAAAAGGTTTCCTTGAAGTGGAAACACCTGTTCTTCACAACGAAGCTGGTGGTGCCTCTGCCCGTCCATTTATCACCCACCACAATGCCCAAAACATTGACATGGTGCTTCGTATCGCGACTGAGCTTCACTTGAAACGCCTTATCGTGGGTGGTATGGAACGCGTCTATGAAATTGGCCGTATCTTCCGTAACGAAGGAATGGATGCTACTCACAACCCTGAGTTTACTTCTATCGAAGTCTACCAAGCTTATGCTGACTTCCAAGATATCATGGATTTGACGGAAGGCATTATCCAACATGCTGCTAAATCAGTTAAGGGCGACGGTCCAGTCAACTACCAAGGAACTGAAATAAAAATCAACGAACCATTTAAGCGTGTTCATATGGTGGATGCTATCAGAGAAATTACTGGTGTCGATTTCTGGCAAGACATGACTTTGGAAGAAGCTAAAGCTATCGCTGCTGAGAAGAAAGTTCCAGTTGAGAAGCACTACACTGAGGTTGGTCACATCATCAATGCCTTCTTTGAAGAGTTTGTTGAAGAAACTTTAATCCAACCAACCTTTGTCTATGGACATCCAGTAGCTGTATCTCCACTAGCTAAGAAAAATCCTGAAGACCAACGCTTTACTGACCGTTTCGAGCTCTTCATCATGACTAAGGAGTACGGTAATGCCTTTACTGAGCTCAACGACCCAATCGATCAGCTTAGCCGTTTTGAAGCCCAAGCTAAAGCTAAAGAACTTGGTGACGATGAAGCGACAGGTATCGACTACGACTACATCGAAGCCCTTGAATATGGTATGCCACCAACAGGTGGTTTGGGAATCGGTATCGACCGTCTCTGCATGCTCCTCACGGATACAACTACTATCCGTGATGTATTGCTCTTCCCAACAATGAAATAAGCTCTTATCCTCTGGTACTTGCCAGGGGATTTTTGGCTCTTTGTCAACTGTAGTGGGTTGAAGTCAGCTAATATCTAGAAAGGACACATTTCGTCCTTTCTTTTTTGATGTTCAGAGCGATGAAAATCGTTTTTTTGAAGTTTTCAAAGTTCCGGAAACCAAAGGCGTTGCGTTTGATGAGTTTGATGAGATTATTGGTTGCTTCTAATTTGGCGTTAGAATAGTGTAGTTGAAGGGCGTTGACAATCTTCTCTTTATCTTTGAGGAAGGTTTTAAAGAAAGTCTGAAAAAGAGGATGAACCTGCTTAAGATTGTCTTCAATAAGTCCGAAAAATCTGTCAGGCTCCTTATTCTGAAAGTGAAAAATCAAGAGCTGGTAGAAATCATAGTGGTGTTTCAAGTCTTCTGAATAGCTCAAAAGTCTATCTAGAATTGTTTTTATTGGTCAAGTGCATACGAAAAGTAGGGCGATAAAATCGTTTATCGCTGAGTTTACGACTATCTTGCTGGATGAGCTTCCAGTAGAGCTTGATAGCCTTGTATTCATGAGACTTTCAATCCAATTGATTCATGATTTGGACACGGACACGACTCATAGCACGGCTAAGATGTTGTACAATATGAAAGCGATCTAGAATGATTTTAGCATTCGGGAGTGAAACAGTCTGGGAGACTGTTTCAGCCTGAGCCTAGAAATTTGAAAGCGAATCTGTTTAGCCAAGGCATAATAAGGGCTAAACATATCCATAGTAATAATTTTGACGCGACATCGGACGGCTCTATCATACTTAAGAAAGTGATTACGAATGACAGCTTGTGTTCTACCCTCAAGAACAGTGATGATATTGAGCTTGTTAAAATCTTGCGCAATGAAACTCATCTTTCCCTTGGTGAACTCATACTCGTCCCATGATATAATCTCAGGAAGGCTATTGTAAAAAAAATAAAATTAGGTTATAATGACTTCTGATAAATGATTTTACTACAAAAGGTTGGGTTAACTAAGGTGATGTTATGAAAACAGGGGCGTTAAGAATTTATTTTGGTTATGCTGCAGGAGTTGGAAAAACCTATGCTATGCTTAGAGAAGCGCAGCGAGCTCAAAAAGCTGGAGTAGATGTGGTAGTAGGTTACATTGAACCTCATAATCGACCTGAGACTATGGCTTTACTGATTGGTCTTGAGCAATTATCTCCTAAAACAATAAAATATAAAGGTATCACCTTAAATGAGTTTGATATTGATACTGCTTTAAGGCGTCAACCACGCATTATTTTAGTGGATGAATTGGCTCATACTAACTGTTTTGAGTCACGTAATAAAAAGAGGTACCAAGATATTAAGGAACTGCTTTATGCAGGGATTGATGTCTATACTACTGTAAATGTCCAACATATTGAAAGTTTAAACGATGTGATTGAAGCTATTACAGGGATTCAAGTTAATGAGATAATTCCAGATGCTATTTTTGATCAGGCTGATCAGATTGAACTTGTAGATATTGACCCATCAGATTTACTTGAACGATTGGATAAAGGAAAAATTTATTCTAAATCGCAAGCTAAATTGGCCAAGCGTCACTTTTTTACTGAAGAAAAGTTAATATCTTTGAGAGAAATCGCTTTGCGCAAAGCAGCTGATCAGATTAATGGAAGTGCTTTTCGAGGAAAAAAAGTTAAAGATAGTATTGTGACCAAGGAACATGTCTTGGTCTGTGTGTCACCCTCTCCCTCCTCTTCACATGTCATTCGCGCTGCTTCAAGATTAGCAAGTGCTCTTAATGCAGACTTTACAGCCCTGTATATTGGTAGTTTAGATAGGGAACTGACTAATCAGGAGTTACATCAGAACTTGGAATTGGCAGAGCGGTTGGGAGCTAAGGTGACAGTTATGGATTATAATAATGTGACCAAGCAGATTGCTGATTACGCAAAATTGAGCCGTGTTTCTAAGTTAGTAGTCGGAAAAAGTGGCTCCAGAACTATTTGGCCTAAAGAAAATATTGTGGAAGTTCTTAGTAAGAATGTTCCTGATTTGGATATGTTTGTAGTCCATAATACTAGAGGAAAAAAAGAGACTTCGGTTGGTAAGCTCTCGTTGCCTTCTTGGTTTTCTAAATGGCAATTTTCTTTCAGTGATTTGGTTAAAACACTGGTGGTATTGTTGCTAGTAACCTTAACAGGTCTTTTATTTCGTTTCTGGAATCTCAGTACCAACAACATTATAATAATATATATATTAAGTGTTCAAATAAATGCTGTTTGGACAAAAGGAAAACTTTATAGTGTGATTTCTTCTATTTTATCAGTTCTTTGTTTTAATTACTTTTTTGTGGCCCCCTACTACACTTTTACTTCTTTTAATCCTACTTATCCTATGACTTTTGCTATTATGTTAATTACTGGTCTGATTACTTCTAGTCTCATAAAAAGGATTCAAGAGCAGGCAAGATTATCTACTGAAAAATCTTATCTAACAGAGTTGTTACTACAAACAAATAGAGGATTATCTCAGGCAGACTCTATTCCTTCTATTTTAGAAGAACTAGCTATTCAAGTCAAAAAATTATTGAATAGTGATGTGGTGATTTATCCTGTAACAGGTGGTACTTTGGAGACGCCGAAATATTTCCCTACCAGTCATTCTTTGAGGACCTTAGCTGATTACTATCAGTACAATGAGCGAGGAGTGGTTGAGTGGGTTTTATATAATAATAAACAAGCTGGAGCAACAACAAACACCTTGTCTGCTGCTAAATTTCTGTATTTATCTGTCAGAGGTAAAGATTCTGTTTTTGCTATTATTGGTATTTTAATAGAGGATAAAACAATGATTGACCTGTTTGAAAAATCTGTTATTCTAACTGTTTTAGGAGAGGCATCCTTGGCATTAGAAAAAGAAGCATTACGCGAAGAACAACAAAAAATGGAACTTAAAATACAAAAAGAACAGTTAAGGGTTGATTTGTTAAGGGGAATCTCACATGATTTGAGAACTCCACTTACAAGCATATCAGGTCAGTCTAAATTAATGATGGAGACGGGGGGAATTATGGAGAAACAGCGTATGATAGAATTAGCTGCCTATATTTACGATGACTCTATGTGGTTGATTAATCTGATTGAAAATTTATTGTCAATTACTAAATTGGATAATGATACTACTCTTTCATTAAGAATAAATGTTTTCGATGAGTTGATTGAAGAAGCTTTGAAACATGTGGATCAACATATTAAGAATCATGACTTTGTTTTAATTTTATCAGATGATTTATTAATAGCTAAAATGGATGCTCCCTTGATTGTGCAAGTACTGGTTAATATCATTAACAATGCAGTTAAATATACGCATGAAGGATCTTTAATTACATTGACGAGTAATAGAAAGGATCAGAACCTGGTGGTTGAGGTTTCTGACGATGGTCCTGGTATTAACGATCAAGCAAAAGAAAAGATTTTTGACCTTTTTTATACATCAGAAAATTTGGCATCCGATGGTAAAAGAGGCCTAGGTATAGGACTATCTTTATGTAAGAGTATTATTACAGCACATGGGGGGACTATTTACGTCCATGACAATACTCCTAAAGGAGTTATCTTTGGATTTACACTACCACTAGCGGAGGTGAATGTATTACATGAAAAATGAAAATGTTAAGATTTTAATTTGTGAAGATGACTCTTCCGTTAACAGACTTTTATCCTTAGCAATGGAAGTTGAAGGTTATCATTATGTATCAGTTCGGACTGGAGAGGAAGCTTTGCGTCAGATCATTTCGCAATTTCCAGATTTATTATTATTGGATTTGGGTTTGCCAGATATGGATGGTAAAGACATTATTGACAAGATTCGTAGCTTTTCACAGCTACCTGTTATTGTTGTTAGTGCACGTGGAGAAGAAAGTGACAAGATTGATGCACTTGATGCTGGGGCAGATGATTATTTGACGAAACCCTTTAGCATTGATGAGCTTTTCGCTCGGTTAAGAGTTAGTCTTAGGAGGTCAAAGCAGATTAATCAACAAAGTGACGGTAATTCTGAAAAATCATCTTTTACTAATGGCTGGCTACATGTTGATTTTTTATCTAATCGTGTATTTGTTAATAACCAAGAAATTCACTTAACCCCGATTGAGTATAAGTTGCTTTGTCTTCTATCAGAGAATGTTGATAGAGTGTTGACTTATCGTTTTATTGTCAAGGAAATTTGGGGATATTATGAGGAAGATTTTTCTGCTTTGAGAGTTTTTGTTAATACATTGCGAAAAAAAATCGAATTAGGATTGGGTTACTCTAAAATGGTTCAAACTCATATTGGTATCGGTTATCGTATGATTAAGATTGAAAATTATGATGACAAATAATCCAAAAAGAATTTTATTCACCTGATTTGTAATTTCTTGGCAGCTATTTGAAACAAGTCTTAGGATAGGTTGTCTTAGGTTATTTTAGGAGACAATCTTTATATAATCTTTATTTTATATCCGTAATCTTTATATCATTTTTATACTTTTCGTGGTAGAATGATTATATTCTTGAAGGAGGATACAATGCTAGTAGATTTCATAATGTTTCTAGTTTTATTTTTTATTTTTTTGTTAATGATTGGTTTTATTGTTTGGTGTGATAAGCACCTTAAAGGTGATTAGAGGGAGAGTGTACTATGATAGTATTAGGAATAATTTTTGGTTTATTAATCTGTTATTTATTTTATGCTCTGTTACACCCGGAGAGATTTTAGGAGGAATGTGAGATGTTACAAATCATATTTGTCTTAGTACTGGCTTGTATTATTATATTACCAACTGGAAAGTATCTTTACCATATAGCTAGCCAGCAAAAAACTTTTGCAGATCCCATTATGGATCCTATTGATAGGTGGATTTATAAGTTGCTTGATGTGGACAAAAAAGGAATGACTTGGAAGGAGTATGCTGTAGCCCTTATTTTAACTAATGCTGTTATGGCTCTAGTGGCTTATGTAATCCTAAGAACACAGGCCTTTTTCTTTTTGAACCCCACCCGTGTTGGTTCATTAGAATCAAGCCTGAGTTTCAATACAGTCATATCTTTTATCACCAATTCTAATTTACAAAATTATGCTGGTGAGAGGGATTTGTCTTTTTTTAGTCAGATGGTTGTCATTACTTTTATGATGTTTACCTCAGCTGCTTCAGGCTATGCTGCTGCTATGGCTTTTATCAGAGGTGTATCAGGCAAGTATCAAGACATGGGGAATTTCTATGTTGACTTTGTTCGGGTGATTACTCGAGTGTTGCTTCCTTTTTCAATAATAGGCTCTTTGTTACTTATTTCACAGGGGGTTCCCCAAACACTATCAAAAGAGTTATATGCGACTACTTTGGAGGGCAATTTACAAGGTCTTATAATGGGACCGGTCGCTTCTCTTGAAATTATTAAACACTTGGGAACCAACGGTGGTGGTTTTTTTGCAGCAAATTCAGCAACTCCCTTTGAAAACCCTAATGTAATCACAAATATTATTGAAATGCTATCTATGATGTTGTTACCAGGTTCTATGGTAGTTGTTTTTGGTCATATGGTTTCATCTAGGAAAAAGGAAGATCATCCCTTTGAATCTGTACAGAAAGTTTCTTATAAGTCCACTAAATCTACGTTTATTAAACTAGGAGGACAGGCAAGACCGCTTCTGATTGTTATGCTATTCTTATTTTTTGTTGGTTTATCCATTATTGTTTGGTCAGAAAGTAGAGGAAATCCTGTCTTGCATCAATTGGGTTTGAATCAATCAATGGGAAGTATGGAAGGTAAAGAAGTTAGGTTCGGTATTCCAATGTCTGGTCTATTTACAGAAATAACAACGGCTTTTACAACGGGTTCCGTGAATAATATGCACGATACTTTGACTCCTCTAAGTGGTGGAGTAGCTATGATTAACATGATGCTCAATGTTATATTTGGCGGTAAAGGTGTAGGAATAATGAATATGATGCTGTACGTTCTTCTTACTGTTTTTATTTGTGGATTAATGATTGGGCGTGCACCTGTTTATTTAGGAAAAAAAATTGAAGGTAAAGAAATGACTTTAATTGCTTTAGCCATCATGGTTCACCCTATGATTATTCTAGGTTTTTCAGCAGTAGCTGTCTCATTGCCAGCAGGATTTAACAGTGTTACCAATCCAGGATTTCATTCTTTATCACAAGTGATTTATCAATTTACCTCAGCTTCTGCTAACAACGGATCGGGATTTGAAGGACTAAAAGACAATACTTTATTCTGGAATATATCTACAGGATTAGCTATGTTTTTTGGACGCTATGTGACTTTGATTCTTCAGCTATCGATTGCTGGTTCGTTAATGACTAAGCAACATGTGAATGATTCCCTAGGTTCTTTAAAAACAGATACGGGGACTTTTGCCATTATTTTAGGTGTGATAGTGTTGATTATATCAGCCTTAACTTTCTTACCAGTCCTTGTACTAGGACCTTTAGCTGAATTTCTAACTCAATGAGGTTTATTATGATTTCAAAGAAAACTTACTTTCTGACACAAAAGATACTACTCAGTTCCCTTAAAGGAGCGGTCGTAAAACTTCGCCCTAGTTACATGATTAAAAATCCAGTAATGTTTGTAGTTGAAGTTGGTTTTGTTCTGACCTTCTTTTTAACAATTATCCCCGTTGATGCTCAACAAGATAGCCAAAGTAGTCAATTGTATAATGGCATAGTAGCAGTGATCTTATTTTTAACTTTATTATTTTCTAATTTTGCTGAATCCATTGCGGAAGGAAGAGGAAAAGCACAGGCTGAAAGTTTAAAAAAGACGCAAGAAAATATGACAGCTAGACGACTCTATTTTGACAATGATGGTCAGACCCTTCTTGAAGAAACTATTGAGGCCACAGCCTTGCAAAAAGGAGATATCGTTCTGGTTAAGGTAGGAGAATTAATTCCTGGTGACGGTGAAGTTATTGAAGGAATTGCTTCTGTAGACGAATCAGCTATTACAGGAGAGTCAGCTCCGGTGATCAAAGAACCTGGTGGTGATTTTGCTTTTGTAACAGGAGGGACAACTCTTGCTAGTGACTGGCTTAAGTTGAAAATGACCTCACGTGCTGGAGAGTCTTTCTTGGACAAAATGATTTCCTTGGTAGAGGGTGCTTCTCGGCAAAAAACCCCTAATGAAATTGCCTTGAATACTTTGCTAGTCAGCTTAACAATTATATTCTTAATGGTAATTGGAAGTTTGTACCCGATTGCTAGCGCTTTGCACATAAAGATTACAGTTACTACTCTTGTGGCATTGACCGTATGTTTAATTCCAACAACAATTGGAGGTCTGCTGTCAGCAATTGGAATTGCAGGTATGGATCGCGTTACACGGTTTAATGTGATTGCTATGTCAGGAAAAGCAGTGGAGTCTAGTGGTGATGTGGATACTATGATTTTGGACAAAACAGGAACCATTACCTTTGGAAATCGTATGGCTGCTCATTTTGTTCCTGTAGATGGTGTTAGTCAAGAGTCTTTAATAAGAGCAGCTATGCTAAGTTCTCTACAGGATGATACACCGGAAGGAAAATCAATTGTTAAGCTAGCTAAAGAATATGGGGCAAGTATTCCTCCTATTTCTGAAGATATGACCTTTATTGATTTTACTGCTCAAACACGAATGAGTGGGATAGACTTTGTTGATGGGGGAATGATACGTAAGGGTGCCACAGATGCTATAAGTCGCTATATTAAAGGTAAAGGTGGTGTGATTCCGAAAGATTTGAAGTCTATCAGTGAAAGAATTGCTTCAGCTGGGGGAACTCCACTGGCAGTAGTGGAGGGGCAGAATATTTTGGGAGTGATTGCTCTCAAGGATACCATCAAACCAGGTTTAGTTGAGCGTTTTGCTCGCCTACGGGCAATGGGAATTAAAACTATTATGTGTACCGGTGATAATCCTCTTACCGCTGCGACCATAGCTCAAGAAGCAGGCGTTGATAGCTTTATCGCTGAATGCAAGCCAGAAGATAAAATTGAAGCTATTAAAAAAGAACAACGCTTAGGAAAAGTTGTTGCGATGACAGGAGATGGGACTAATGATGCCCCAGCATTAGCTCAGGCAGATGTCGGTATTGCTATGAATTCTGGAACAAGTGCTGCTAAAGAAGCTGCTAATATGGTGGATTTAGATAGCGATCCAACCAAGATTCTGGATATCGTTGAAATTGGAAAGCAATTATTAATGACGCGAGGAGCTTTAACCACTTTTTCAATTGCTAATGATATTGCCAAATACTTTGCCATTATTCCAGCTATTTTTATGCCCAGTATCCCCCAAATGCAATCGTTAAATATTATGTCATTATCAACGTCTTCCAGCGCAATTTTATCGGCTCTGATTTTCAATGCCATTATTATTCCTCTTCTAATTCCGATTGCGATGAAAGGAGTTTCTTATAAGCCTCAAAGGTCAGAAAAAGTTTTGGCTCATAACATGCTGATTTATGGTTTGGGTGGAGTCTTCATCCCGTTTATTGGAATTAAAATCATTGATATGAGTATTACTCCATTATTGTATCTATTGGGTTTATCCTGATAAGATTAGTTTAATATAATATAATAGTCAAAGGAATAAGATTGAAACTTATCTACATTTCTTTACGTTTAAAAGAATCAGTGTCTTTTCCTTGGGTTGAACATGAAAGGAATGAATAACAATCATGATAAAAATATTTATACATATCAGACGTTCTGTCAGACTAAGTCTTTTATTTGGGGTGGTTTGTGGATTATTTTACCCTTTGCTGATTACCGGATTAGGGCAATTTATTTTTCCTGTTCAAGCCAATGGTAGTCAAATTAAGCAGGATGGGAAGCTTATTGGATCGGCTTTAATTGGGCAAGAATTTTCGTCAGCTGCTTTTCTGCATGGTAGACCATCTGCTATTCAGTATAATACTTACCTTAGCGAAGGAGACCCAAGTGGACAAAGGCGGGATATTACTTCTGGTTCCCAAAATCTGGCTCCTAGTAATCCTGAACTAAAAGTACGTGTTCAAAAGGAACTGTCTCTTCTCATAGAAGAAAACCCAACTATTTCAATCAGAGATATCCCTGCTGATTTGGTAACAACATCGGCTTCGGGATTGGATCCAGAAATCAGTCCAGAAAGTGCTAAACTACAACTCCCCCGTATTTCTAAGACAACAGGTATTAGCTTGCCTAGACTGGAAGAAATCATTGACAAGCATACAGTAACAAAAATTTTTGGATTTCTAGGTGAAGATAGGGTGTCTGTGTTAAAAGTTAACATCGATATTATGAAGGAACTAAACTAACATCGCTGTAAAAGTTATACGGGTATTATTGCAAGTAATTAGTAGTGAGAGGTACGCCTATTACAAAAAAAGGGATAAAAAAGAACTCTTACTTCCTAGACTATATAATCTGATGAGTATCTTACAGATAGAGAAAGGAAGTTGGCATTTATTTATGAACTACTTTTAGCTGGTTTGAGATTTGTGACAAACTCATTTCACTGAAGAATTGTCAATCGAAAGTGATGATGTCCCAAAAAAATGGTGAGATTGAGGGCAATTATTTTGATTTTATTTGATACGAGGAACCCTTGAAGCTGTTTTGTCAAATGAAATGCTTGTCTTAGACTCCTTGCTTTCTCTCTCCTAAATGTAAGGGATAGAGTGATTTCCTTTAAGGAACAGCTTCCCATTTAGCGAGAAATAGCTTATACTTGTAGCTGAGGAGAATGAAGCTCCTCACTAGTAAACTCTTCATAATCCTTTTTATTTTTCTGAAGATATTGTTTGAAAGATGTGAGTTTCCACGGATGGGTTTGTGGAGGGATATACTTGCGTCTTTCTTTTTTTGTTCTGGTTCTGGTTCAAAGTTTTTCGAATAGAGTTCATGAACTAGTAGCTCCTTTGTGTGATAGATCTTGTCAGCGATATTGAGGTAGATGTCACCGTCAACTTCTTTTATAACGAATACTTTCGTCTTTCTGCTGAAATAGACTTCTTTTCCTTTCTGTTGATAGGCTAGTAGCAGATGATTGCTTTGTCTTTTAGAAAGGTTCAGTTCGACACAGGCTC
>NZ_VMLH01000098.1:0-24351 GCF_013276595.1 Streptococcus sp. 10824 | reverse complement strand
TGAAACTAAGCAACTATAATAGTCAGCACATCGTCAAGTTTTCCTGATTTGAGGTAGTTGATAGAGGATTGGAGTGTCACTCCATCAAGCCCCAGAGATATGAGCACCAAACCGCTGATCTGGTCGCAAAGGGTAAAGAGATAACCACCATGGGCGTTGCCATAGTAGTTGAGCGACGAGTCCACTACTTTGGTCGTCACCACAACGTGACCATCTCTCATTTGTTCAATTTCGTAATTTTCAAAGGCAGATATAGCGTCAAAATGAAAATCTTTCATTGTTTCCTCCTGATATTTCAAACGACACTATGATACTACTTTTTATAGGACTGTGCAAGGAGAAAGCTCCTAGTCTGGCAAAATTCCAACCTGCTCCACAAAGCGCATAAAGGCTGCCTGTCCTTGTTCTGTCTGCTTGTAGACACCTGCATCCTCCAGTACACGCGCAAAGATAGCACCAACAGAGTCCTTGACGATTTCAAGGGCTTTTTCTTTATCCGCTAGGTCTGGATGTTGGACTTTGAGTTGGTCTGCCCATTCCTGATGATAATCGGCAACTGTATCACCATCTCCCACGAGATAGCTAGCGACTTGCTCCACCTCCTCTTTCAGACGAGGTGGTAAAATAGCCAAGCCCATGACCTCAATCAAGCCGATATTTTCCTTCTTGATATGTTGGACATCCTTGTGAGGATGATAAATGCCATCAGGATGTTCTGGTGATGTTTGATTATCTCGTAAGACCAAGTCCAACTCAAACTGTCCATCGCGTTTACGAGCAATTGGTGTGATGGTGTGATGCGGTGTTCCGTCCGTCTCTGCCAAAATCTGCACACTAGAATCTGAATACTGACGCCATTCCTGGAAAATCTTATCAGCTAAGTTAATCAAATCCTCTTTGGAATCCGAAGTCAAGCGTAGGACAGACATTGGCCACTTGATAATTCCAGCCTTGACCTGCTCAAAACCAGCAAATCGGAAGGTCTTTTGCAAGGGAGCCAATTCCATAGGAAATACGTGACGGCCTCCCTGATAATGATCGTGAGTTAGAATAGAGCCCCCCACAATCGGCAGGTCGGCATTAGATCCAGCAAAATATCCTGGAAACTGCTCTACGATAGCCAACAGACGTTCAAAACTCTGACGACTAATGGCCATGGGACGATGCTGGCCATCTAAAAAGATACAATGCTCATTAAAGTAAGCATAGGGCGAATACTGGAACCCCCATTCCTGACCAACCATTTCAAAACGGATAATCCGGTGGTTGCTGCGAGCTGGGTGGTTGACCCGACCATGGTAACCCTCATTCTCTAAACAAAGTTGACACTGAGGATAATTACTAGCTTGCACCAACTTGGCTACCGCAATCTCTTTCGGATCCTTTTCAGGCTTAGAGAGATTGATGGTAATTTCAAGTTCTCCATAATCAGATGGAACACGATAAGCGATATTTTTAGCAATGGCCTTGAGTTTGATGTAGTCATTTTTCTGACTGAGTTGATAAAAATCCTCTATCGCTTGCTCAGGAGAGTAGGCATAGGCTTCCCAGAAGTCACGATTGACCTGACTCGGACAAGGAGTCACCAAGTCCATCAGTTCAGTACCAAGGATTTCACGCGCAGTCTGACTATCCTCAATCGTCTCTAATCGAACGGCTTCCTCAACTAGCTGGTCCTTGAGGTCAATCAATTTATCCAGATTGGTCTCAACTTCCAAAACACCTTCTCCCACTCGTGCCAAAACACGATTGGTCAGGTAGATTCGATCCATTTCCTCAAATGAACTTTCAGAAATGACATGTGTTACAAATTTATCTACTAAGGTCACTATAGAGCCTCCTTTTGACTAGTCAAGGACGCGAGTGCCACCTGCAACTTCAGCGATATAGAAGCTTGGAGCGTATCCAACTACTTCCTCGTAGTGTTTGCCTACAGCTTCCTTAAAGGCCTCAACAGTATCTTTTTGAACCAAGGCAATGGCACAGCCACCAAAACCAGCCCCTGTCATACGAGCACCGAGAACTCCTTCTTGTGCCCAAGCTGTGTGAACAAGGGTATCTAATTCCAAACCAGTTACTTCATAATCATGCTCCAGAGAAACGTGTGACGCATTCATCAAACGACCAAATGTTTCCAAATCACCTGCTTGAAGGGCTGCTTGAGCTTTAAGGGTACGTTGGTTTTCAAGCACAGCATGGCGAGCACGTTTCAAACGATTTTCATCTTTAATTAGATAGCTATATTGGTCAACGGCCCACTCGTCCAATTCACCCAGGGTCTGAATATCCAAGGCAACTTGCAATTCTTCCACTGCTTTTTCACACTCAGCACGACGTTCATTGTATTTAGAGTCCGCCAATTCACGGCGTTTGTTGGTGTTCATGATAACAACGACATTGTCCTTCAAATCAAGTGGCACCAAATCATACTCTAAGGTGTTGGTATCAAGGTAAATAGCACGTTGATCAGCCCCCATACCAATAGCAAACTGGTCCATGATACCAGAGTTGACTCCGATAAAGTTGTTTTCTGTTTGTTTTCCGATTTTAACCAAATCCAAACGGTCTAGTTTTAAATCAAAGAGATGCTCTGCCACGACTCCTGTCAAGAGCTCCAAGGATGCTGAAGAAGACAAGCCAGCACCATTTGGGATATTCCCATAAACATAAAAATCAAAACCTTTGTCAATCACGTGCCCAGCTTCTTGCAAGAAATGAAGAACCCCTTTTGGATAATTGGTCCAGTTGTGCTCTTTTTCAAACTTGAGGTCAGCGAGAGGCACTTCGATAATGCCCTTGTCCTCAAAGTTAGCTGAGTAGAAACGCAAGACTTGGTCGTCACGCTTACGAGCTGCACCGTAAGTTCCCAAGGAAATAGCAGCAGGAAAAACGTGCCCACCGTTGTAGTCTGTGTGTTCACCAATGTATCCAAGGAATTTCCCAAGGTCAATCCTTTTTACTAAAATTTTAGTAAAACATCAGTAAAAAGAAGAAAAATATGATATACTAACCTAATCAAGGAGGATTTATGGCTACCTTAAAAGACATTGCACAGCTAGCCTCTGTCTCTATCGCGACCGTATCCCGTGTCCTCAACCGCGACCAGAGCCTATCTGTTACAGAAGAAACCAGACACCGTATTTTAACCGTTGCTGAAGAGCTGGGCTACACCAAGCACCTCAAGACAGGCGAGTCCCATAAACCCAAGCAAAAGATTGCCATTATTCAATGGGTCAGCGAACAAGGGGAGCTAGACGACCTCTACTACTACCAGATTCGCCTAGGAATAGAAAAAATAGCCCAAGAGTTGGACTACGATATCTTGCGCTATTTTAATGACCACCCTTTTACCCTAAGCGAGGAAGTGATTGGAATTCTCTGCATCGGAAAGTTTAGTCGAGCTCAGATTTCTGCCTTTGAAGAATACCAAAAACCCCTGGTCTTTCTAGACAGTGATACACTTTCTCTGGGGCATACTTGTATTATTACGGACTTTTACACTGCCATGAAACAGGTTGTCGATTATTTCCTCAGCCAAGGAATGGACCGTATCGGGATTCTAACAGGCCTTGAAGAAACAACTGACCAAGAAGAAATCATTCAGGATAAGCGGCTGGAAAATTTCAGAAACTACAGTCAAGCAAAAGGAATCTATCATGATGAACTGGTCTTTCAAGGAAACTTTACTGCCCAGTCTGGCTATGACTTGATGAAGGAAGCCATTCAGAGCTTGGGAGACCAACTCCCACCAGCATTTTTCGCAGCCAGCGATAGTTTAGCCATCGGTGCCCTTCGTGCGCTCCAAGAAGCTGGAATCAGCCTACCAGACCGTGTCAGCCTCATTTCCTTTAACGACACCAGCCTGACCAAGCAGGTTTATCCTCCCCTCTCCAGCATCACAGTTTATACTGAAGAAATGGGGCGAGCAGGTATGGATATTCTTAACAAAGAAGTACTCCACGGTCGGAAAATACCTAGCCTGACCATGTTGGGAACCAAACTGACATTAAGAGAAAGTACCCTAAATCAAGAATAGGATAACATAAAAAACGAATAGAGTTCTAAAACTCCTATTCGTTTTTTATTCGATTACAATCATAGACTTAATTGTCTTACGTTCATCCATATCTTTGTAGGCTTGGTCGATATCTTCCAGTTTATAACTTGAAGTAAAGACGCGACCTGGATTGATATCACCATCAAGGACGGCTTTTAGTAAAAATTGCTTATCGTATGTTGTAGCAGAAGCTGCCCCACCTGCTACAGAGATATTTTGCATAAATGTCGAACCAAGAGCACGATTATTATAGTGTGGGACTCCTACAAAGCCCATACGCCCTCCATTATGAAGAACACCTAGCGCCTGTTCTATAGCAGCCTCCGTACCAACACATTCAAGTGCTGCGTCTGCTCCTCCACCGAGGATTTCACGCACCTTGGTAATTCCTTCTTGACCACGTTCTGCAACAACAGCTGTCGCACCTGACTCCATAGCCATCTTTTGACGGTCTTCATGACGGCTCATAAGGATAATTTGTGATGCTCCACGCATCTTAGCCGCGATGACAGCACATTGACCAACAGCCCCATCACCGATAACAACAACCTTGTCCCCTTTTTGAACATTTGCAACACGCGCCGCATGATAGCCTGTCGGCATGACATCTGCAAGAGTCAAAAGGGACTTGAGCATCCCTTCTGTATAGTCAGAAGGTTGACCAGGGATTTTAACCAGCGCCCAGTTTGCATAGTGGAAGCGAATATATTCTGCCTGAAAATCACCCCCCAAATTATTGCCAATATGATTGTCGCAAGAACCGTCAAATCCAGCAAGACAGGCATCACACTCACCACATCCATGTGTAAAAGGGACAATCACAAAATCACCTGGTTTCACCGTCGTAATGGCTTCCCCAGCTTCTTCAACAATCCCAATCGCTTCGTGTCCACTATTTTTGTGTCCAGCTTTCGTTTCTGGATTACGGTACCTCCATAAATCTGAACCACAAACGCACGCACGAACCACACGAATAATCACATCATCCGCTTCTATTATTTGCGGACGTTCAATGCTAGCAAGTCCAACCTGACCTGCCTTTGTATATACTGCTGATTTCATTTAAAATTTTCCTTCCTTATAAAGTTTAATTTTGAGATTTAAGCGATTTAAAGCCGTCTGTAACTGAGACAAGCGCTCCTCTAATTTTTTCTTTTCCTCTTCTAAAATACCAAGCCTCTCCTCTCGCGTTTCATCCCCCTTTTGGTAGAGCGACATATAGTCAACTAAACTGTCTACAGAGACACCTGTCGAACGAAAACACTTAATAAATTCCAGCGCTTCTATATCCTGATCTTGAAAATCACGAATCCCAGTTGCAGTACGAGTAATCGGTGGCACAAGACCAACCCGTTCATAATACCGAATCGTATCCGCTGAAATTCCCAACAAATCACTGGCAGATTTAATATTCATAGGCTAACCTCCTCTCCTTTCATTCACTGAGTTTAAGCTACTCTAACTCACTTATCTTATTATATAACTTTGAGTTGACTCCAAGTCAAGCATTTTGCACCTAATCGAAAAATTTTTATCATTAACAATCATATATCTGGAGTTTATACAATGCTCTTCTCTTACCAATTTTTGAAATATTTAAATAATAAAGAAATTACTCTATTCCAAATAAGATAGTACCCAAGTATTTTTCACTTTTTTCTAATGTTGATGCTCATAACTCCGTTCCAAGTCACACACCTTTCGCTTATGGGTTTGGTGAGTTTCTAGGTCAGCATCAATTTCAATGGTAATATTTTGAAAACCACAATCTTTTAGGAAAATTCGAATAGACTCTTTACAAGTTTCCATATGTTCCATTTCTTTTAGACAAACATGGACAATGGCATTTTTTTCCAAAGCATCCATAGTCCAGAGATTAAGCTGATTAAGGCTGGCCACATTGTCCAATCGCTCCAGGCCACTCTTTACTTGCTTGATATCAAGACCTTCTGGCACAGCATCCAAGAAAATCTTGAGTGTAGACCAAAAACGTGGAAGGGCTTTTGAAAGAATAAAGAAAGAAATGACAAGGGACAAAAGAGGATCTAGGATATACCAGTCCGTAAATCGAAGAACAATCGCCATCAGGATAACAGCTACCCACCCTAGCGTATCTTCCAGAAAATGCAGACTCAGAATAGACTCATTCTTTGTCTTTCCCTTACCAACCACCAGACTCGCTAACAGATTGATAGTAATCGCAATAATTCCTAACCAGAGAATCCCCTCATCATTGACTGGTTGCGGATGCAAAATCTTCGTGACATTTTCCAAAATGACTAGAACAGAGCCCGTTACGAGAATCACAGCTGTTACCAAGGCTCCTAGCAGGCTAAACCGCTTATAGCCCAAGGTGTACTGATTGTCTTCTTCACGATTGGAGATTGTTTCTAAAAAAGCTGATATTCCAATTGCAATCGCATCTCCCAAGTCATGCACAGAGTCAGCAAGAACAGCGCTAGAACCAAATATTCCACCTGCAATAAACTCAACAATGGCATAAGTCAAATTTAAGAAAAAAGCCACCCAAGCAGCATATTTTGCCTTCATATTTCTCATTCCTTTGTTATAATAGATTTATGAACACCTTGTTCATTATCATTATCCACTAAAACTCAAAGAAAGGATAGAAGCAAAACGTCAGCTTTATTCAGTTCTGAACAATTTGCCATAAGTGTCCATATGACTAACATTGACCGCCGTATCAGCAAAACCAAAAAAGCCATCTATCAAGCTTTTATACAACTTTTGAATGCTAAGGGTTACGAGGCCACTACTGTTCAGGATATCATTGATCTCGCAGATGTGGGACGATCCACCTTTTACTGTCACTATGAGAGTAAGGAGCTTCTTCTGGACCAGCTCTGCCGCTACCTCTTCCATCATCTTTTTGAAAGAGAGCAAGCCATTTCAACCGAAGATTACCTAGCCCACCTCTTTCTGCATTTTCAGAAAAACCAAGACCATATCACCAGTCTACTATTCTCCAAAAATGACTATTTCCTCCGTCAACTACAGAGAGAGCTTGAGCACCACGTCTATCCCATGCTGGCTGCTGATTTGAAGCAAACTCACCCAAGTCTACCTACTTCTTACCTCCAACACTTGGTCGTGTCCAACTTTATCGAGACATTGACCTGGTGGCTCAAAAAAGGTCAAGATTTCACAGACCAGGAAGTTGTCCAATTTTATCTAGACCTTCTCATTCCTAAAAATTGAATATAGAGTAAAGCTCAGTTGTCTTATTTCTAGGTTACTGAGTTTTTTATCTTTTCAACAACAAAAGAGGACCCGCCGATCCTCTTTTTCATACTATAAATCCTTGATTATCAACTATATCTGTTTTAATCGAAATCTCAAAACAGCACTTTCAAACATCTTTTCCTAGTTAAGTAAATCAGTATTCTGCTTAGCTGCCTTGCTCCATTGATACCAACCAACTAGACTGTTAATGAGATAAATTAGATATTTCCCTTGAATTTGCAGGCTTTCTCCCCACCAGAGATAGATTGAAAAGACATTGGTAGCCGCCCAGAATATCCACTGTTCACGGTAAACAGCTGTCATGAGGATTTGCCCTACCCCATTGGTTGCATCTGTGATTGAATCACGATAGGGACGATTGGCACCAATAGACTGATAAATGAAGCCAAAGGCCAACCACCAAAGCACACTAATGGAAAGATACTTTGTCCAGCCCTTGCCGTCCAGTTTACGCGCGACAAACTCCTGCTTTTCCTTCTTAAACTGTGCCTGATAAATCCAAACTAGAAGTCCAATTGGCTGCATGACTGTGAAGTAAAGTGTCGTCAGCACCTCACCATAAAAGCCTTTCTGTAGGGCCAAAATAAGGTAAATAACAGAGTTAATCAAGCCAAAAAGATAATTACTTGCTCGACCTTCCGATACAAAGATTACACAGATAATCCCTGTCAAGCTACAAATCATCCCAATCCAGTCAACAATACGATGTTCGTAAACCAACTCCAGCCAGAGAGGAAAACTTCCTAAAACCAGCAAATAAATCCACTGGGCAAAACTACGATGGGCAAAGAGGTCATCCCAGATAGCCTTCATAGTTCCTGAAAATCCTAAATCAGCCATAGCCGCAACCATACGACGGTAACCACCTGACATTTCACCTAGGGTTGTTTTGATATTTTCAATTTTCTTTTGCAAATAAGTATGCATCATTTCTCCTTTTGTTTTTAAAGAGCCGTGTCTGGATAGACTTTCGGACGCAACGCTCTATTAGATAATGAACTGCCTATACACAAGATTTCTAACCTTAGTCGACATGAGCTGAAACCCCTTATTTGTTAAGTAGTTCACAAAATATTATACACCTATTTTATGAATAGTCAACTGTCTTTACAGTAAAATTTTAGAAAATCATGAAAATTTTCTCTTTCTTTCCATTTTAAGTGACATTCAGTCATTCTCACATCAAAAAAGCCCAGACGAAATTGTCTGAGCATTCTTTTATCTAGTCGTTTAAGGAAGTTTAATTCAGTTTGCTTAAAGTCTCTGCACCATCATTTCTTCAACAAACCTTGTTCTTGGAGAAACTCCTTGGCTACTTGTTCTGCTGACTTGCCTTCAACACCGACTTGATAGTTGAGCTGGCTCATCTGGCTTTCTGTAATCTTACCAGCCAATTTATTAAGAACTCTTTCCAACTCTGGATGTTTCTTGAGAAGAGCTTCTTTCATTAGTGGAGCCCCTTGATAAGGTGGGAAGAGTTGTTTGTCATCGTCCAATACCTGTAAATCATAACGTGCCAACTCTGCATCGGTTGAATAGGCATCCGTGATTTGAATATCACCTGACTGAATTGCCTGATAGCGAAGAGCTGGCTCCATGGTCGCTACATTGAGATTGAGACCATACATTGACTGCAAGCCCTTATTTCCATCTTCACGGTCATTAAACTCAAGGGTAAATCCAGCCTTCAACTGCCCTTCCACTTTTTTCAAGTCCGAAATAGTCTTCAAGCCATATTCTTGAGCAATTTTTTTCGGAACAGCTACAGCATAGGTATTTTGATAAGACATGGGTTTGAGATAAGCTAGATGATCCTGTTTGGCAATGCCATCACGCGCCACATTATAAACCTGCTCTGACTCATGACTTACTTTCGGTGATGGTTGAAGTAAACTTTCAGTCACCGTTCCTGTAAATTCAGGATAGATGTCAATATCGCCTTTTTTCAGAGCTTCATAGAGGAAGCTTGTTTTCCCAAAATTTGGTTTAACAGTCGCAGTCATGCTGGTATTTTCTTCAATCAGTAATTTATACATATTGGCCAAAATTTCTGGTTCTGGACCCAATTTTCCAGCAATCACCAAGTTTTCCTTCTCTTTTTGAGCTAAGAGGGCTGGACTATAAGACAGACCTAGCAATAAGGTCACCAAGGCAAAACCTGAGAAAATCGTCCGCAATTTTGCCTTTTCCATCACTTTTAGTAGGAAGTTAAAGGCAATGGCTAGCACTGCAGAAGAAAGTGCCCCAATCAAAATCAGACTGGCATTATTACGGTCAATTCCCAAAAGGATAAAGGAACCCAGTCCCCCTGCACCAATCAAAGCCGCCAAGGTTGCCGTACCGATAATCAAGACAGCTGCTGTCCGAATCCCAGACATGATAACAGGCATGGCAAGTGGAATTTCAAACTTCTTGAGTCGCTCCCATCTGGTCATCCCAAAGGCAATCCCAGCCTCTTGCAGACTCGGATCAATTCCCTTCAACCCAGTGATGGTATTTTGTAAAATCGGAAAGATCGCATAGATCACTAGAGCTGTCAAAGCTGGCAAGGTTCCAATTCCCATCAAGGGAATGAAAAGACCCAACACTGCCAGTGACGGGATGGTCTGGAAAATCCCTGCAATCTGCAAAACCCAATCCGCCAACTTCTCATGATAGCGAAGAGAAACAGCCAAAGGAATCGCGATAAAAATAGCTAGTAACAGGGTCAAAAGTGACAACTGCAAATGTTGAGATAGAGCTGTCAACCAATCACTAAAACGATCCTGAAAAGTTGCAATTAAATTAGTCATGAACACTACCTCCAAACAAGTCTGCTACAAAGTCTGTTGCAGGAGCTTTTAAAATGGTCTCGGGATTCGCCACCTGACGAATCTCTCCATCCTGCAAGACAGCAATACGGTCCGCCAATTTCAGAGCTTCATCCGTATCATGGGTTACAAAAATAGTTGTCATCCCAAATTCTTTATGCAATTCTTTCGTCAGAACCTGCAACTGTTTTCTCGAAATAGCATCCAAGGCTGAAAACGGCTCATCCATGAGGAGAATCTTAGGCTGACCAATCATGGCACGGACAATACCGACCCGTTGCTGTTCTCCACCAGATAATTCACTCGGAAGTCGATGCCCATACTCGGCTACTGGTAAACCAACCTTAGCCAAGAGCTCTTCTGTTTTCTGAGCAATTTCTTCCTTAGTCCAGCCCTTCATCTCAGGAATCAGGGCAATATTTTCCTCAACCGTTAGATTGGGAAAGAGAGCAATGGCCTGTAAAACATAACCAGTAGACAGACGAAGCTCCCGCTCGTCATAGTCTTTGATGCGCTTGCCATCCATATAAATATTTCCATCAGTCGGTTCCAAGAGACGGTTAATCATCTTAATCATGGTCGTCTTACCGGATCCAGAAGGCCCAACTAAAACCATAAATTCCCCATTATCAATCCGTAAATTGACATCTCTCAAGACATCTTTTTCTGTGTAGCGCAAGGCTACATTTTTGTATTCAATCATTCTTTGTCCTCATTTTAAAACTTTCCTCGATTGGTCATGTCTTCTACCTTAGGCATGACTTCCTTATTGTCCCAATGCTCTACAATTTTTCCATTTTCTAAACGGAAGATATCGTACTGGGCATAATCAACTCCATCAATCTGAGTCTGACCATAGCTAACCACATAGTTTCCTTGTCCTAAGAGTTGGAAAACAAAGTCAAAAGTGGCCTTTACTTACAAACAGCTAATTTGATCTATTTTAATCCTCTTTTGCCTTCTCTTTCAGATTCGCCAAAATTCTTTCTTGAAAGGCTTCAAATTGCCGAATTTCTTCCTCTGAAAATCCTTTGTAAAAGATCGTATCCAATTTCTGACTAACACGATGCCCCACTTCTTTCTGGGACTTGCCTAACTCCGTTAAAACTAAATACTTCTTACGCTTGTCTTTTCCACACGGACTAACAATTACAAGCTTTTGTTCCTCTAGCTTTTTTATCATAGTCGTCAGCGTATTATTCGCAAGCCCAGTCGCAAGCGCGATATCTGTCGCAGTTGCGCAGCCAGTTTTACTATTCCATAAAACCGCTAAAATCTTACCCTGCTCACCCCTATAAAGAGCCTCAGGATCTTGGCTCAGTAACTTCTGAAAAATCCGCCCATTCAACAAACGAATATGATGGGCTAGCAAATGACTATCTTTCATAACACCTCCAATTATTTCGATATCGAAATGAATAGAATAATTGTAACACTTGTCCTTTCAACTGTCAACTATTTCGATTTAGAAATAATTTTTGATAATGATTTACATCACCATACTCCGGTTCAACTAACTTTTAACGAGAGTTTCTAAACTCCTTCGTCCTCCAGTCTACAAAAGCCTTCCATCTGTACTATACTATATTTTATGAGGAGTCACGTTTTTCCTATCAGACCATTTATTTTAAAGATAGAAGTCAATCATAATTGCTTCCATCTGTTCTTTTATAGTATATTGAAGTTGGACTAGGGCACTGTATCTTCTAAAACATCGATAGAAAGCGATTTAATTCCCCCAATCAATTTGTTCATATCTTATTTCATCCCGCTATAATTTCACCTTACCCTATCTTTTTCGTAGCACCCTTCAAACAGCCTATACCCTACCGTTTGACGATTCCTCACTTCGCTCCACTTCCATTACAGAAGTTTCCTCACTACTATGGGTTCGGCTGACTTCTCATGATTCCTTGTTACTACGCTTTCAGCGCTCATGAGACCTCACGGGATAAGTCCTACATCTTTCCTCGTTTATACAAGATATGAGGACGTTAAAAGGTTAGAGTGAAAATAGGAAATCTGACGCAGAGTCTTTAGACTCTAGAAAGATTTATCTTTTTCACACAAACCTTAGTCCGAATTCAATTACTCTCGTGATTTACGCATATAGGTTACGACTACCTTTTTGGACTTTAGAGTTTCTGGCCCCCTTATCCGCTATATACGCCTTACTATCACCTTCCTGTTCGTAGAGCCACGATTTCGCTATCCCTTCCTCTAACGATTCTTATTTCCAGTGTCAGACTTAAAACGGTCTATCTCCAGACCGTTTTAATCCGCTACCTCACGATAGTCAGGCTTAGGAATCGCTATTGGGTTCACCGGTAGCAGGTGCCCACCGAGGACTTACACCTCAGATGCACGACATGCCCGTCGTACCAAAAAATACTTTGATCCACAATGGAATCAAAGCATTTTAAAAATCTCCCCATACATAAGCGCAGAAACTGCGGTTCCTCTGTACTTGGTTTCTTCTCTCTTGATAAAACGAGCCAAATTGAGCAACTCAGGTGCCGGATGTTTGGGATTCTTGAGCAATTCACGATTGACCAGACCTGAGAGACGAACTGCCAGCAATTGCTCATTTGTAGTAGGCAGTTTTTTAGCAGTCTCTAGGAGAGCAGCAACTAAATCTTCACTCAAATCATGTCGAGCATGATTGTAAAGATCTTTTACAAGGCTTTCTAGGTTTGGTTCTACCATCCCTACCACCTCCTTATGTTTAATAATTTTTAATCAAATCAACTGTTGAACGATCCAATTTCTTCACCAAGGCTTGTAAGAAGGCTTGCGCTTCTAGGAAGTCATCCATTGCATAAAGTGTTTGGTGAGAATGGATATAACGAGCACAGACTCCGATTGTTGTTGATGGGACACCACCATTTTTCAGATGTGCTGCGCCAGCGTCTGTTCCGCCTTTACCACAGTAGTATTGGTACTTGATACCAGCTTCTTCAGCCGTTGTCAAAAGGAAATCTTTCATTCCTGGGAGAAGCAAGTGACCTGGATCGTAGAAACGAATCAAGGTTCCATCTCCAATCTTGCCTTGACCACCGTAGACATCACCTGCTGGTGAACAGTCAACTGCAAGGAAGACTTCTGGGTCAAACTTGGTTGTAGATGTATGAGCACCGCGGAGACCAACTTCTTCTTGGACGTTAGAACCCAGATAGAGTTCATTTCCGAGTTTTTGACCTGACAGAGCTTCCGCCAACTCGCTAACCATAAGAACACCGTAGCGGTTGTCCCAAGCTTTTGAAATGATATTTTTTTCATTGGCTGTCAAGATTGCAGAACTATCTGGCACGATGGTGTCGCCAGGACGGATGCCAAAGCTTTCTGCCTCAGCCTTATCCGCAAAACCGCCATCAAAGACGATATCTGCAATAGCAGGCATGGTTGGTCCACCCTTTCCACGAGTCAAATGTGGAGGGACAGAACCCGAAATCACAGGAATTTCACGACCGTCACGAGTCAAGAGTTTGAAACGTTGGCTGCTAACCACCATAGGATTCCAACCACCGATTTCTACCACACGGAAGGTACCATCTGGCTTGATTTCGCTGACCATAAAACCAACTTCATCCATGTGAGAAGCGACCAAGACACGCGGTGCATCTGCAGCTTCTGAATGTTTAATTCCGAAAATACCACCCAAGCCATCTGTCACCACTTCATCCACGTGCGGTGTCAATTTTTCACGAAGATAAGCACGGACAGGCGCTTCATGACCTGAGATCGCAGCAAGTTCTGTTACTTCTTTAATTTTTGAAAATAATGTTGTCATTTCAGTTCCTTCTTTCTTTCATCCATTTTACCACTTTTTAGAGGAGAAGGATAGTGGGAAGGTGGATAGTTTCTTACTCAGTTTTCCTATAAAAAAGAGAGACAGATATTCTTTCAGGAATTTTTCTTTCTTTTTTACATTAAATTGTCAGAAATTTTATTGACAGATTAGAAAAATAATGTTACATTTATATCCGCAGGCATCTTTCGATACCAAATCTACATGAAAGGACGGGGTATGAAACTTTCTCATTATTTAATTGGCTTACTTCTACTCCTAGTCTTTCTCTCTATTAGCATTGGAACCAGTGATTTTTCATGGGGAAAGCTCTTTGCTTTCGACCAGCAGACCTGGCTTCTCTTTCAAGAGTCCCGTCTCCCAAGAACTATCAGCATTCTTCTAACTGCCTCTAGTATGAGTATGGCAGGCCTTCTCATGCAGACTATTACCCAAAATCAGTTTGCTGCACCGAGTACAGTTGGAACCACTGAAGCCGCCAAACTGGGAATGGTGCTGAGCCTTTTTGTCTTTCCATCGGCTAGTCTGACCCAAAAGATGCTCTTCGCTTTTGTTTCATCCATCGTATTCACCCTCTTCTTCCTAGCCTTTATGACCATTTTTACTGTAAAGGAAAGGTGGATGTTGCCTCTGATTGGGATCATCTATAGCGGGATTATCGGCTCAGTCACAGAAGTTATCGCCTATCGTTTCAATCTGGTTCAGAGTATGACTGCCTGGACCCAGGGCTCCTTCTCCATGATTCAGACCCATCAGTATGAGTGGCTCTTCTTAGGCCTCATCATCCTGATAACCGTTTGGAAATTATCCCAAACCTTCACCATCATGAATCTGGGGAAAGAAACCAGCGAGAGTTTGGGGATTTCCTACTCCCTACTTGAAAAACTGGCCCTCTTTCTGGTGGCGCTAACGACAAGCGTCACCATGATTACCGTGGGTGGCTTACCATTTCTCGGAGTTATCGTTCCCAATCTTGTTCGCAAGCGCTATGGAGATAATCTAAGTCAAACCAAACTCATGGTCGCACTGGTTGGTGCCAATCTAGTTCTGGCTTGCGATATCCTATCCCGAGTTCTGATTAGGCCCTATGAGTTGTCTGTCAGTCTCTTGCTAGGAATCATCGGTAGTCTCGTCTTTATCCTACTTCTCTGGAGAGGGGGACGAAAAGATGCAGACTAAAAGCAAACATACCAAGCTCTTCTGGATTCTCATTATTCTTGCCATCGGAGCTTGTCTTCTCTACTTTTGGCCCATCACTCACTTGTCAGCCTTTGCTTGGAAGTTGCGTTCCCAAAAGATCATCGTTTATCTCTTGGTAGCCATCGCGACTGGGATTTCGACCATTAGTTTTCAAACCCTGACGGAAAATCGCTTCCTGACGCCTAGTATTTTGGGAATTGAATCCTTCTACGTCCTACTACAAACCCTACTACTGGTTTTTGAAAGCAAGTTTCTTCAACTGGGCAAATCCCCTATCTTAGAATTCCTAGTCTTACTTCTTGTCCAGTCCCTCTTCTTTCTCGCCTTACAAGGTTACTTGAAGACACTGATGAAGCAAGACCTGGTCTTCGTCCTGCTGATCTGTCTAGCGCTCAGAAGTCTCTTTCGAAATATCAGCACCTTCCTTCAAGTCCTAATGGATCCAAACGAATACGATAAACTGCAAAATAGTCTTTTTGCCTCCTTTCAACATCTCAACACTTCCATCCTAGCCATCGGTTCTCTGATCATCCTCGCTTTGACAATCTTTTTCTTTCGAAAAGCAGTCGTTCTAGATGTCTTGCACCTGCAAAGAGAAACGGCTCAGATATTGGGACTCGATGTTGAAAAAGAACAGAAAGATCTCCTCTGGGGAATCGTGCTTTTGACCTCAACGGCCACTGCCTTGGTAGGACCTATGGCCTTCTTCGGCTTTATACTGGCCAACCTCACCTACCTGATTGTCACAGACTATCAGCACAAGTTACTCTTTATAGTGGCCATTCTGGTTGGATTTATTAGCTTAACCTTGGGGCAAGCCTTGATTGAACGAGTCTTTGCACTGGAAATTCGTATCAGTATGATCATTGAGAGTGTGGGTGGCTTCTTATTCTTTATCTTACTATATAGGAGGTCTCGTCAGTGAAACTGGAAAACATTGACAAATCCATTCAAAAACAGGATATTTTGCAAGGCATTTCGCTTGAAGTCAGTCCTCAAAAACTGACAGCCTTTATTGGTCCAAATGGTGCTGGAAAATCGACTCTCCTCTCCATCATGAGCAGGCTAACCAAGAAAGATCAGGGAGTTCTCAGTATCAAAGGACGTGAAATCGAGAGCTGGAATTCGCAAGAACTGGCCCAAGAACTAACCATCCTAAAACAGAAAATCAATTACCAAGCCAAATTGACTGTTGAAGAACTGGTCAGTTTTGGACGTTTTCCCTACAGCCGAGGTCGACTTAGATCAGAAGACTGGGAAAAAATCCGAGAAACTCTGAACTATTTAGAACTGACCAACTTAAAAGACCGCTACATCAATAGCCTGTCAGGGGGGCAACTCCAGCGCGTCTTTATCGCTATGGTACTGGCCCAGGATACGGACTTTATCTTGCTGGACGAACCACTCAACAATCTCGATATCAAGCAAAGCGTCAGCATGATGCAGATTCTTCGACGACTGGTGGAGGAACTCGGCAAGACCATTATCATCGTCCTCCACGATATCAACATGGCCAGCCAGTATGCAGATGAAATTATCGCCTTCAAGGACGGTCAAGTCTTTAGCAAGGGAAGAACCAATCAAATCATGCAGGCTGACCTGCTCAGTCAACTCTATGAGATTCCTATCACGCTAGCTGATATCAATGGCAAAAAGATCTGTATCTATAGCTAGTAACATAGAAGCTCAAGTTAGAGAACCTTCGGTCTCTTAGTCAATAAGACCAAGAGACTCCCTAAATCGTTATCACATTTTAAAAAGGAGAAATCATGAAAACATCCCTTAAACTTTATTTCACTGCCCTAGTGGCCAGCTTCTTGCTCCTACTTGGTGCATGTAGTACAAACTCAAGCACTAGTCAGACAGAGACCAGTAGCTCTGCTCCAACAGAGATAACCATTAAAAGTTCACTAGACGAAGTCAAACTTTCCAAAGTTCCTGAAAAGATTGTGACCTTTGACCTCGGCGCTGCGGATACTATTCGTGCTCTAGGATTTGAAAAAAATATCGTTGGAATGCCTACAAAAACAGTACCAACCTATCTCAAAGACCTAGCTGGAAAAGTTAAAAATGTTGGTTCTATGAGAGAACCTGATTTAGAAGCTATCGCCGCCCTTGAGCCTGATTTGATTATTGCTTCCCTACGTACACAAAAATTCGTAGACAAATTCAAAGAAATCGCCCCAACAGTTCTCTTCCAAGCAAGCAAGGACGACTACTGGACTTCTACCAAGGTTAATATCGAATCCTTAGCAAGCGCCTTCGGCGAAACTGGTGCACAGAAATCCAAGGAAGAATTAGTCAAGCTAGACAAGAGCATTCAAGAAGTCGCTACTAAAAATGAAAGCTCTGACAAAAAAGCCCTTGCCATCCTCCTTAATGAAGGAAAAATGGCAGCCTTTGGTGCTCAATCTCGTTTTTCTTTCTTGTATCAAACCTTGAAATTCAAGCCAACTGATACTCAATTTGAAGATTCTCGCCACGGACAAGAAGTCAGCTTTGAAAGTGTCAAAGAAATCAACCCTGACATTCTCTTTGTCATCAACCGTACCCTTGCCATCGGTGGGGATAACTCTAGCAACGACGGTGTCCTAGAAAATGCCCTTATCGCTGAAACACCTGCCGCTAAAAATGGTAAGATTATCCAACTAACACCAGACCTCTGGTATCTAAGTGGAGGAGGTCTTGAATCAACAAAACTCATGATTGAAGACACACAAAAAGCTTTGAAATAAGCCACTTCAAACTCAATTTAATACTCAATGAAAATCAAAAGAGCAAACTAGGAAANNACTGTTTTGAGGTTGCAGATGAAAGCTGACGCGGTTTGAAGGGATTTTCGAAGAGTATAAAATTTTGACATTCTAAAACGCATCCTATCAAGTTCACTCAAACCTGATAGGATGCGTTTTTATCATTTTGAAATCTATTTACCCCACCTCATTCCCCTTCTTGATTTCGTTTAAGGGAAAAGTGGTCTGGAACGGGGTCCTTACCTGTTTTCGACCAGGGATGACAACGTAAAATCCGAGCCAAGCCCATCAATACCCCCTTAAAACCATGTTTTTCAATAGCCTGAATCATGTAGTTGGAACAAGTCAGCTCAAAGCGACAAGAGGGTGGAAAGACTGGTGAGATAAAACGTTGGTAAAAGCGCACAGGCGCTATTAAAATTCGTTTCATTATTTCTTAGTTACAGCCATGGTGTGTAGTTGGCTGATTTCTTTTTTATTAAGACGACGGGATTCTCCTGGACGGAGTCCTGTCAAGTCTAGGTGTCCGAAACGAGTCCGAGACAACTTATCCACTTGGAGACCGACAGCTTCAAACATCTTTTTAACCTGGTGGTTACGCCCTTCATGGATAGTCAACTGCACCACAGAGCGATTTTTGACTGGATCCACTTTGAGAATTTCATAGACAGCCGGCTTGGTTTTCTTACCATCAATCTCAAGTCCACGGGTCAAGGGGCGGAGATTATCCTTATTGGCCACACCTTTAACACGCGCGACATAGACCTTATCAATCTCATTACGAGGGTGAATCATCTCATCCGTAAAATCCCCATCATTGGTCAAAATCAAGACACCTGATGTATCCCAGTCCAAACGACCTACAGGGTAGATGCGCTCCTTCACGTTGGGCAAGAGGTCGACAACAGTCTTACGCCCCTTGTCATCTGTCACACTGGAAATGACACCGCGTGGTTTGTTAAGCAGATAGTAGACCTTTTCTTCGTTGTAGATAGGTTGACCTTCAACTTCGACCTTGTCGCCTGACTTGATAGTGGTTGCTAGTTCACGTATCACTTGGCCGTTAACCGTCACCAAACCTTGCTTGATCAACTCTTCTGCTTTTCTCCTACTGGCCACACCTGCGTGGGCAATATACTTATTGATTCTCATCTTCTTCTATCCTTTCACCAAATAATTGGCTTTCTTGGGCTTGAATCTCAAGCTCATCAATCACTGGTAATTCTTCCAAATGGTTAATTCCCATGTAATCTAGGAAATAATCTGTAGTCACATAGAGGTTGGGACGCCCCAACACTTCTTTTTTTCCGTCTTCTCGTATCAGGTCAAAAGCCTGCAACTTTGCCAAGGCCCCACTCGAGTTGACCCCACGGATGGCATCAATCTCTATCCGTGTGATGGGCTGTTTGTAAGCAATGATGGACAAAGTCTCAAGGGCAGCCCGAGATAAACTCTGGTTGATAGGTGCCTTAGAGTATTCCTTCAAAATCTCTGCAAATTGAGGCTTGGTCACCAATCTATAAGCACCACCAGTCTCAATCAGATCCAAACTGGAATCTGGGTCCTTTTCATACTTCTGGGCTAATTTTTCTAAACTCTGTTGGATGCCTGTCGGTGGCAGAGAGAGGAGTTCAGCTAACTGGCGGACTCTAATCCCATCTTCACCCGCTACAAACAAGAGCGCTTCTATTTTTGCTAAAGTACTCATCTTTCCTCTCTATCAAGTCTAGCTTTGGGCCACTTGACTTTCTTCCTTCTTTTCCATGAGATAAATATCTCCGAAACTCTCCTCTTGCACGAGGACCAGCTCCTGGGTTTTGATTAACTCTAGGGTTGCCAGAAAGAGGGTGATGACCTCTTGGAGATTCTGGGCTTCCTTAAACAAATCCTGCAAGCGCAATTGATCTCGTCCAGCCAAGGACTCTTTCACGATAACCATCATGTCCTCAATCTTATACTCATCCCGCAAGATAGTCGTGTGATTTTGTGCAAACTCCTCTTTTTTCTTGGCTAGGATATTTGAAAAAGCCAAAAAGAGGTCAATGGTCGTCTTGTCATGCACAAGCTCCGCATCTTCGTAAATCAACTCTGTCGGTGCTTTGGAATAGTGCTGGGCCCGTTCTTGGTGCTTGGCTTCCAAGTGCTCCCCCAAAAGCTTGAACTTGCGGTATTCTTCGATTTGAGAGAGAAGATCCTGCTCTAGGTCATCTTCCAAATCTGTCACTTCCGCTACCTTTGGAAGGAGTTTACGACTCTTGATCAGCATGAGCTGGCTGGCCATGACCATGTACTCGCCCGTCACTTCCAGACGCATGGCCTGCAGAGTTGAGACATAAGCTAGATACTGTTCAATGACTTCCGTAATGGGCACATCGTAGATATCCATCTGGTACTTCGAAACCAGGTGCAAGAGCAAGTCCAGGGGCCCTTCAAAATCCTTTAATTTAATATCCATTATCTATACTTTTCTAAGGTCAGGACTGTTTTTAATCCTAATTTTTTTGCAATTTCGTACAAATCGACCTTGTTTTCAATTTGTCGTAGAATGAACTGTTCCCGCAAGGCTTGGGCTGATAGTGCTGGAAAACCTTTCTCCTTGACAAAAGCTTCTAGCTGACGAAAGGCCCACTGACGAGAATAGGCTTTCCCTCCCCTTTCAAAAAGATAGGTCTGGCCCATCAAGGGTTCCAACTCTGAAAGCAAGGTTGTGGGAATGGTGACAATCCTCTGTTGGGAATCCTTCTTGATTCGCAACACCTGAAAATCCAGATTGATATCCGCAACCTTTAGAGCTAAAATCTCACTCGGCAAGAGCCCTATTTCCAAGATTAGGAGAGCCAGTAAGCGGCCCTCTGGATAGTCGCTTTCCTGCCAAAAAGAGTCTAGGTCTAACAGTTCTGACTTCTCGGTCTTCTTTTCAGCTTGTTTAGCTAATTCCAAACGGTAAAAGCTGTCCACTTCTCCTTTTTGATAGAGAAAGTAGAGAAATTGATTACAGGCCGAAATCTTTCGCTTCTGAGCGCTGATTTTTAGATTGGCTAGCTGGGCTTGGTAAATCTTGAGACTAGTATCAGAAACCCGCTCGCCTACTATGTCTAAAAATTGCTCCAAATCATACTTATAGGACTGCTTGGAATTGGCAGATAAGCCCTGCTTTTCTTCTAAAAAGGCTGAAATCCTATCTCTCATTTGCATCGAATCTCATATTCCTTACTAAAGTCATGCAAGAGGGCATTGACTGCTTTGAGGATAGACTTGCGCGTGATAATCCCTTGGAAAATACCAGACGCATCCACAACCGGCAAGAAGGACTCATCTACCAGCTTGTGCAAGACCTCCGTAATGGTGAAATCAGGCGAAACAACCGCTACGTCCGTTTGGGTCATATGAACGATATCCGTATCCGCCATGATTTCTTGGCTCAAGTCATGCTCCATCTGATAAGCCATAATATCTCTGAGCCCAATCGTCCCAACAAACTGTTTTTCATCTGTCACAACAGGAACACGGGTATAGGTCATCTGACTGAGCAAGAGGGTCGCGTGATCTGCATTGTGGGTATCAATCAACACGGCTAGATTTTCAGCAGGGGTCAAAAAAGTTTCCTCCTGCCCCAACAAGAAAGTCTCAAACTCCTTGGCAATCATCGGCTAAACTCCTTGGACAAACCTGGATACACCTCATGGTCTCGTGTCAAAAAGTCGACTGTGAAGTAACTATCATCAATCTCCACACGAGCATAGAGACATTCTCTGATGGTCCCACGTGGTTGACTGATGGAACCTGGATTTAGAAAGAGGGTCTTGCCTTCCATCCAAGCATTTGGCACATGCAAGTGACCATAAAGGCAGATATCGGCCTCTTCCTCCTGAGCCCAGTAGTCCAACTTTTGAAAGTTGAAATTGATGTCAAACAAGTGACCATGGGTTTGGATAATCTTGGTCGAACCAAGCTCAGTCACCAAACGTTCTGGGTAACCTGCATAGAAGTCCATATTCCCTTTAACAACACGGATGCCTTCCCAAAGGGGAGAATCAGGACGCAGTTCAGAATCGCCGTTATGAAAAACGGCATCAACTTTGCCCACATAGCGATCACGGATTTCTTCCACAATCAAGCTATCGCCATGAGAATCGCTCATTACAATGATGGTTTGCTTTGCCATGATGGAAATACCTCCAAAAGTTTCTTAACGGCTAAGGCACGGTGAGATTGACTATTTTTTTCTTCCAGGGTTAATTCAGCTGAGGACTTGCCTGTCTCTCCTACAAGGAAGAGAGGGTCATAGCCAAAGCCATTTTCACCCTTAGGTTCAAAGTTAATGTAGCCAGGCCAGTCAGCTTCAACAACCAAACTTTCCTTGTTTGGACTGGCTACGACTAGGGTTGTATAGAATTGAGCCGAGCGGTCCTTGAGTTCAAAGACCATGGCCAATTCGTGCAAGAGTTTGGCATTGTTTTCACGGTCAGTAGCTCCCACACCTGCGAAACGAGCTGACCAGACACCTGGCAAGCCACCAAGGACATCGACTTTGAGACCTGAGTCATCTGCCAAAACCATCTTGCCCGTTAATTGAGAAATGGTTTCTGCCTTGAGACGGGCATTTTCTTCAAAGGTCATACCTGTTTCTGCTACTTCAGGTAGGTCAGGATAGTCATTAAGATTTTCCACATCGTAGCCTAGCTTGTCAAAGATAGCTCGAAATTCCTTGGTCTTGCCCTCGTTACGAGTCGCAATCAATAAGGTTTCTCTGACCTTGTTTGTCTCAAAGAATGCTTCTACATCAACACCTTCTTTAGGCAATTCTACATGCAGGAGTTGCCCATTTTCAACTAAGAGAAAAGCCCCCTGACGTTGGATGACTTCCATATTTCGTCCCATTTCTTGGTTGAGGATATCTACCACAAAAGACAATAAACGGTAGAGAGAACCATAGCGTAAAACAGTAACAGAAACAGGAAAACCTCGATCCTCATCTCGAAATCTTTGGGCAAACTCCAATAGAGGAAAATCCAAATCATCATCCGTCAACGTCCGGACGCCACCAAAAATACCATAGGACCCGACATACCAGTCCTGTTCATCCTTATATTCATAAATTTTATTTGTCATAATTCTACATGCTCCACATGAATCTCTTTTTCCAGCCATTCTTCACCAATTTGTGCAAAACTTTGGCTGCTGGCTGTTGTGTAAAAACGGTGATGAAGTGGTCCAGCATCGCGACCACGATTGATTTCAAAATAATTGAGTAAGACTGAAATGTCCCGTACGCACTCTGCTCCACTATCGATGAGCTGAACCTTGGGCCCCATGACATTTTGAATAATAGGTCTGAGCAGTGGATAATGGGTACAACCCAAAATCAGGCTATCCACCTTGCCAACCAAGGGACGCAGGGTTTCATAGACCACTTTCTTGGTGACACTGGTTGACAGGGCACCTGACTCCACCAAGGGGGCAAACTTAGGACAGGCCAAACTCTCCACCTGTAAGTCTGGAGCCAGATCATGAATTTTCTGACGGTAGATGTCTGATTGTACCGTCATAGGTGTTCCAATCACTCCGATTTTCCCACCTTGACTAGACTTGATGGCTGCCGAAGCTCCTGGCAAAATAACACCTAGGACAGGAATATCTAGTTGAGCCTTAATTTCTTCCCAGACGACGGCAGTCGCAGTATTACAAGCAATGACAATCATTTTGACATCCTTGGTCAAGAGAAAGTTGACCAACTGCCAAGTATATTCACGAATTTGCTCAGCAGGACGGGGACCATAGGGCGCCCGTGCCGAATCTCCAATATAGACGATTTCTTCATGGGGAAGTTGGCGCATGAGCTCGCGCACAACGGTCAAGCCCCCGACACCCGAATCCAAAAAACCAATTGGTCGATTATCCATACAGTCTTCTTTCTAGTCTTTTTTCTGATTGATAGTTCATTATGATTATTGATCCTTATGAACAGAATGATAGCCTAATCAACAACTATCTCTCTTAATCATAATCAAATATCAATAGAATGCAAGGAAAAAGTCTCACCCCTAAACCATAGCCAACATAGTGAGAAGTCTGGAACTTTCATCCCAGACTTTTCCTTATTTATTTTTTCTTTTTATTGTTAGCAAGGGCTGCCTTTTGTTGGCGGATGATTTGGTGGTAAACTTGTTGTACCTTAGCTTCACTTGGTTTTTGACCATTTGCACTCAAAAGAGTACGAACTGCTTCAGCATTCAAACGTGGGTTGTCAGCGAATTCTTTTTCAATTTGCTTACGAACCAAGTACATTCCTCCAAGAGCTCCTCCTAGAAAAGCTAGCACAATCAATACAATTGCTAAAAGTAAATCCATCATATTTCTCCTGTTTCTTTTTGAGTCTCTTTCATTATACCACAAACTAGCCACCCTGACTAGTTTGTTTTACGCTTTCAGGGATGGAATGTAATTCGAATGTGAGAA
>NZ_VMLH01000097.1:0-7065 GCF_013276595.1 Streptococcus sp. 10824 | reverse complement strand
AGATGGAAGCTGACGTGGTTTGAATTTGATTTTCGAAGAGTATTATAGTCCCATTAAACGATAAGCTTGGTCTCGAAGGTCCTTATCTGTTTCAAATAGACCACGAGCTACTGTCGTCAAGGTTGCAGTACCTGGTTTTCTAACACCACGCATGCTCATACACATATGTTCCGCCTCAATGACAACAAAAGCTCCTTTAGCACCTAGATACTCCATCAAGGCATCGGCTACTTCGATATTCAACCGTTCTTGAATTTGCGGCTTTTTCGAATAAACTTCAACCGTACGGGCTAGCTTAGACAAGCCTGCCACACGACCATCTGGAATGTAGGCAATATGCGCTTTCCCATAAAATGGCAAGAAGTGGTGCTCACACATGGTGTGGAAAAAGATATCCTTTTCTACCACCATATTATCGTCAATAATCTCAAAGGATTTTGACAAATGCTCCTCCGCTGTTTGACCAAGACCTGAAAAAATCTCTTGGTACATACGGGCTACACGAGCAGGTGTTTCCTGCAAGCCCTCGCGGTTAGCGTCCTCTCCGACAGCCTCGATAATCATTTTTACAGCTGCTTCAATCTTTTGTGTATCCATTTTCGTTTTTCCTCTCCATCAGATAGGCTCTCACTTGGCTCAAGAAATACAAGGAACCTGTGACAATCCTAACTGTTTTTTTCTCTTCTTTTTTATCTGTCAATTTCTGCTCTAGAAAATCCTGCCAACCTTGGTAGCTGAGATTTCTAGACTTAGCTGCCTCTTCCAGCACTTTTTCATCAGTCGCCCGATTATCGTCAAAATGTGTCAGGGTAAGCTCGGTATCTGGGACTTGCTCCAACAAATCCAACATATCCTCCAAGGCCTTGGTTTTGATACAAGTAAAGAGGATTTCCTTACGATAATCCGCAAAGCGTTCTTGTAAGGTTGTCAATAAAGCCTTGATAGCATGGGGATTGTGGGCTCCATCCAAAATCATCAGGGGGTCTCTTGACACGATTTCCAAACGCCCCGGCCAACTTGTTTCTTCCAAGGCTTGACCAAGCAGGTCATTGCTTACTAGTTCTCGACCATCTTCTTTACAAAAAGTATCAAGTAAAGCTATGGTCATCCCAGCATTCTCTATCTGGTGCAAGCCAAGCAGACCAGTCTGGAAGCGACCTTGTCTGACAACACTTGTATAGTCAAAGACTTCGCCTGTAACCACACTCTCTTGATGACAAACTTGATAATCTTTCCCATAGGCAATTCTCGGCGCATCTTTCCCTTCCGCAATGCGGTCAATCACAGCCAAAGCTTCTGGAGCGATACGACCTGTCACCAAAGGAATACCTTGTTTGATAATACCAGCTTTCTGCTCTGCTATGGCTTCCAGGGTGTCACCAAGTAGGGCCACATGATCCAATCCAATAGTTGTAATTCCTGTCAAAATAGGCTGGCAGACATTGGTACTATCTAAAAGCCCACCCATGCCGACTTCCATGATAGCCACTTCTACTTGCTCTGAGGCAAAGTAGTCATAGGCTATGGCTGTGATAATCTCAAACTCGGTTGTGCCCTGTAAACTAGCGGCTGCTCCCCCCTCCAGCAAAGACCGGTAGTCCGCCATGAGGGATTCTAGTCTAACCTCTGGGATAGATACCCCATTGATGCTAATCTGGTCTGTATAATGAATGAGATAGGGCGAGCTGAAAACACCAACTCTCAGCCCTAGTTTTTCTAGCATATTTTTCAAAAAAGCAATGGTCGAACCCTTGCCATTGGTTCCTCCAATATGGATGACCTTGAGTTTGAGATGGGGATTGCCACGCAAAGCTAACAGTTCCACCATTCGTTCCAAGCCAAAATGCGGTTGGTCCGTCCGGTAGTTAGCAATCCACTGATTGTTTTCAATTTCTTTCATCTTATTTATATTGTTTTAAATCTAGATTTTCCGCTTCATCAGCTAGACGAATGGCGGAGGCAATTTCAACTGCCATCCTGTGACTAGCTACGTCATGCACGCGCACCACTTCTACACCCTGTCTTGTAGCAATACTAGTTACATGAGCCGAAGCTGTATCTCGATTGCGGAAACCAAGTTCGGTCTCAGGATTGACTTCAAAACCACTTTCTTCAAGGATATTGATGACAAACCGCTTGCGCGACACTCCAAGAAAGATTGGATAGCCCTTCTGATGTAGTTTATCCAGATCCCGTAAAAGAAGCAGATTTTCTTTCTTGGTCAGACCAAAGCCAATTCCTGAATCCAACAGGATATTTTCTTGTGCAATTCCAGCTTGATTTGCTCTCGCTAGTGCTCGTTCAAAGAAAGCATCCATCAAGTCTTCGATTGGCAATGTTTCAAAGTCAGCTAACTCTTCCTCTGTAAAAGCTTGTCCAAAGCCAAAATGAGGAAAGATGAGCGAGCTAGGATGCTGAGGACGAGCCATGACTGGATTAAACATGATAACCACTTTCGCTCCAGCCTTAGCAACCACACGAGCCATTTTTTCATCGCCCATGAGACCAGTGATATCGTTGACTAGATTGGCACCAGCAGCCAAAGCAGCCTCTGCTACCTGGCTCTTCCAAGTATCAATAGAGATGAGGACATCACTTTCCTTGCGAATAGCCTTAATAACTGGAACAACACGCTGGATTTCCTCTTCTATCTCAACATAGCTGCTTCCCGGCCGAGGCCGAGTCGATTCTCCGCCGATATCTAGCATACTAGCCCCTTCTGCTATCAATTTACGAGCCTGCTGGAGTGCCTGCTCAAGAGCAAAAAATTGACCACCATCCGAAAAGGAGTCTGGGGTTACATTGATAATTCCGCAAATAGCTGTCTTTGCATGATTGGCTTTAGTTGACATATCGGTCACTCCCTCAAGGCTTTTCATCATATTATTTCTCTATTTTACCATAAAAAGAAAAAGATGGACACGATTGCATTCATTTTTTTCCCAGTAGAAACAAGCAAGCAATTGTCAAAAATCTTAAACAGAAATCCCTAATGTCCGACTCAAAATCACCACGAGAGCCAACAAACAGAAAACAACCCCATTCACAATCATGTGAAGTAAGATAGACATTTCCAAACGTTGGGTCTTGTAAGCCGTCCAAGACAGAACGATCGACATACCTCCATAAATCAATAAAGAAGGTAAATTACTTGGTTGATGCAATAAAGCAAACACAATCGTACCGACTATAAATCCCAAGTTCTCTTTTCCTCGGAAAATCTTTTTAGGAACAATCCCACGGCACAAGATTTCCTCACAAATTGGAGCAAGCAAGGCCAACAAGAAGAAACTGGAAATCAGAGAACTATTCTGAACCATATCGTTAATCTGAGACTGGTTACCTGTTGTCGTCTCATTTGACAGTTGTAACAAGATAGAACCAAGTATATTTGAACAGATAATGACTAAATAACTTAATCCCAAACGTGCCAAATCCTTAGCTCTAAAAAATGAAAAATTAAAACTTGCTAATTGCGTTTTACGAGCTCCAATAATAAATAGCACCAGAACCACAATCGAAATACCAGCAACTATCAGTCCTGACTGTAATAGCGGTACTTCTCTTAAGGTTAAAATAGCAGTAACCCCTATAGGAATCTGATATAAAATTGTCGCCAGCAAAAAGATTAACAGCCAGCCTGCACGATTCAATAATTCTTTCCACATATTTTTCTCTTTCATCACCCATCTCCTTTGTATTCAAAAAGGGGGAAAATCCCCCTGGGTTATCCTATTATAAGGCCATGCTGATGTAGTTAAGGATAAACAAGGCATCCAAAATCCAAATCATGACATGAACATCTTTAGCTTGACCTTTAACAAGCTTAGTCAAAGTGTAAGTCAAGAAACCAACTGCAATCCCTTGAGTGATAGAGTAGCTGAATCCCATAAAGATAGATGTGAAGAAAGCAGGAACCGCTTCAGACATATCATCCCAATGGATATTTTTCAAGCTAGCCAACATCATAATCCCAACGATAATCAAGATTGGAGCTGTAGCGGCTGTTGGTACAATCGCTAGAAGTGGGCTAAAGAAGCTTGAGATCGCAAAACAGATTGCCACGACCAAGGCTGTCAAACCAGTACGTCCACCTGCACCGATACCAGCAGCAGACTCGACATAAGTCGTTACGTTCGAAGTACCAGCGATGGCACCAATTGAAGTACCAATCAAGTCAGAGTAAAGAGCCTTATCCAACTTAGCTGATTGGTGGTTTTCACCATTTGTCGCTACGATACCAACTTTTTCACCTGTACCAATCAAGGTACCAATCGTGTCAAAAATATCTGTCAATGAGAAGGCAAGAATAGCCATCAGAGTTTCAGGCAAGCGAGCTGTATCTGAAATCAAAGCTCCCAAACCTTCTGAACCAAGAGCTGCACCAAAGACTGTCTTCAAGTCTTCAAAGGCTGCACCAACATGGTTATTAGCAAAATCGATGCTTGACAAATCTACCAAACCAACTGCGATAGCAAGAACAGTTGTTGTCAAGATAGAGAGGATAATTCCCCCTTTAATCCCTTTAATGACAAAGAAAATTGTGATAGCAAGTCCTGCAAGAGCCACTAAAACAGCTGGATTATTAAAGCTGACCAATCCTGGAACTGCTGAAGAGTTTGCTGCAATCGTTGCTTGAGCTTTGTCAGCCCCTTCTCCTACAACAGTATAGTTGCCTGGATCAATCGTGAATTTCAAAAGTCCAGCATTCTTAATCCCTACATAGGCAAGGAAGACACCGATACCAGCTGAAATAGCTGAGCGAAGGGCATTTGGAATCGATTCAATGATCATTTTACGAACATTTGTCAAGGTAATAATCAATGAGATAATTCCACAGATGAAGACCATAGCTAGGGCTTCTTGCCATGAATAACCAAGTCCAAATACAACTGTAAAGGTAAAGAAGGCATTGAGTCCCATACCTGGTGCTTGAGCGTATGGCAAGTTAGCATAGAAGGCCATCATCAAGGTACCCGCTACTGCACCGATAATCGTTGCGAGGAAGACACCCTGAGCAGGCATCCCTGTTTGCGAAAGAATTTGTGGGTTTACAAAGAGAATATAGCTCATTGCAAAGAAAGTTGTTAAACCAGCGAGAACCTCTGTACGAACGTCTGTACCGTTCTCTTTTAGTTTAAATAATTTGTCCATTATCAATCTCCTTTTAATTTTTACGAACAATAATAGAATTATATCATTTATCATTCACTTTTTCAATATCTTTGTTTGATTTATTTAAGAATTTGATGAAATTTCTTTTTTTGTTTCGAATCTGCTTTTCTGCCTGCTTTCTGTTATAATAGTAGACATCTTATCTGAAAAGACACTAGAAAGGTCCCTATGACGAAAAAAATTATTGCAGTTGACCTGGATGGAACCCTGCTCAACTCAGACAGTCAAATTTCTGACTTTACCAAAGAAACCATTAAAAAAGTTGCTGAAAAAGGGCATCAGGTCATTATTACGACAGGTCGCCCTTACCGCATGTCAAAAGATTTTTACCGTGAACTAGGCCTAGACACTCCTATGATTAATTTCAACGGCTCCCTTACTCATTTACCAGACCAAGTTTGGGATTTTGAAAAGTGTTTGACTGTAGACAAAAAATATCTGCTAGACATGGTTCGACGTTCAGAGGACATTCAAGCCGATTTTATCGCTGGAGAATACCGTAAAAAATTCTACATTACAAATCCTAATGAAGAAATTGCCAATCCCAAACTATTTGGTGTAGAAGCTTTCCAACCTGAAGATCAATTCCAGCCTGAATTGGTGACCAAGGACCCTAACTGTATCCTCTTGCAGACCAGAGCCAGTGACAAATATGCCTTGGCAAAAGAAATGAACGCCTTCTACCAGCATCAACTTTCTATCAATACCTGGGGAGGTCCGCTCAATATCCTTGAATGTACCCCAAAAGGTGTCAACAAGGCCTTTGCTTTGGACTACTTGCTCAAGATAATGAATCGTGACAAAAAAGATTTGATTGCCTTTGGAGATGAACACAATGATACCGAAATGCTCGCTTTTGCTGGGAAGGGTTATGCCATGAAAAATGCCAATCCAGAGCTACTCCCTTATGCAGATGAGCAAATTTCCCTTACCAACGACCAAGATGGGGTTGCCAAAACCCTACAAGACTTATTCTTATAACCTATACTGATACTCAATGAGAATCAAAGAGCAAACTAGGAAGCTAGCCGTAGGTTGCTCAAAGCACTGCTTTGAGGTTGTAGATGAAGCTGACGTGGTTTGAAGAGATTTTCGAAGAGTATGACCAGCTTGCAAGCTGGTCTTTATGCTCTTTTCACAGTCTCATCAACCAGTTATACTCATCTACTTTCAAAAAGCATTCTAGTCCATCTCCGATTAACGATGGACGTTATCACCTCCTTCTCCAGTCCTTGTATAACATCTTGAAGTTGATTCATGACATCTTCCAAAGTTCGAAAGGCTTTATTCTTAAATCCACGTTTACGAATCTCTTTCCACACTTGTTCAATGGGGTTCATCTCTGGTGTGTATGGAGGAATAAAGGTAAAGCCAATATTAGTCGGAATCTTTAAGGTACTTGATTTATGCCATATAGCATTGTCCATAACGAGTAAAAGATAATCATCTGGATAAGCTTGTGAAAGCTCTTCTAAAAAGGCGTTCATCCACTCAGTATGACATCCACCAGCGATTAAGAAAAATGATTCGCCTGTATGGGCATCAACAGCTCCATAACAATAGCAAAATTCTCGTATATAGTGACTATGGACATGTGGACCTACTCCCATTGGAGCCCAACAAGATCCCAGTTTACTGATTCTACCGAAACCAGCCTCATCTTGGTACATCAAGCGAACCTTACGAAAATGCCTACTGGTTTTAAAGCGCTTTCTTGTCTTCTTGAATTGAGATTTTATTTTTAGACGCGACAATGGTTTGAACGTCTGCTTTCTTGGGATGTTCTGGACGTGGCCTAATATTTCGCCAACCATGGCGCTTCAAGAGTTGATAAAAGTCATCACGTGTGTAGGAAGAACCTAACTCCTTTTTATAAGCCTGAAATAAGGC
>NZ_VMLH01000096.1:0-2250 GCF_013276595.1 Streptococcus sp. 10824 | reverse complement strand
TTTGAGGTTGCAGATAAAGTTGACGTGGTTTGAAGAGATTTTCGCAGAGTATTACTGTACTTTAAAGGTCTTGAGATAGCTGTCTTTTCCTACTTGACCTTCGAAGGTTCTACCATTTTCAAGGTAAGGAAGGTCATCTGATACTGAGGCCTTAACCTTGTAAATCTTGCCATCAACTTTAAAGAAGTAGACGGTGTCGCCCTTGATAACAGCTGATTTGAGGTCTGCTACTACTCCCTTGATGCTTTCTGTCGTTGCATTGTCAATTTCAAGGTCGTTTTTATTGGCATACTTGCTGAGCATCTCTTCCACTGTAGTAGCTACGATAACATTTTGGTACTCGACTGCGTCTACTAGAGCATACTCTTTGACCAAGCCAGCATTGTCCTTCAAACCCATGATGTAGAAAGGCTTGTCATTGAGGTTGATGAGGATTGGGAAGGTTGCTTTGTAGGATTTCTCCTGAACAGCACCTTCTGCTGATTCACGGGCTGATTCTTCTGTCGCAGAAGCCAAGCTATACTTAGTAATTTCTCCTGTTCGCATATTTTCAAGGATGAAACCAAGATTACTCTCATCCGCATTAGCCGACGTCACACCTGTGTAGAGATAGATGTCATTACCGATAGACAAGTAATTATAGCCATTGGTAGTCTGGGTCACGTTTTTCTTGGAAATCATGGCATTCAAGAAACCGTCCTTGTACTTGCCGTTGTAGTTGATTTGCTCAATGGTTTCCTCTGCTGGATAGATCCTATCCACCCATTCTGGAACATCTGATAAGCTGTATTCCTTGGTTTCTCCATTTGTAGCATCCAAGATAATGACTGAAGCAGGACGAGGAACCGCAAGTCCAAATTGCTTTTGGTAAACCGTTGCTACATAGAAAGGATTGCCCTCATCGTCCACCTCAAAAGATGGAGTTTTAAAGATTTTGGTCGGGTACTTCAAGCGCAGGTGACGTTTGACATCACGGTTAAAATACTCCGAGTCTGAATACTTGATTGGTGTCTTCAAGTCCACCAAATCCGCATTTCCAGTTACCATGTCCACCTTGATATACTCACCGATTCCCTTGGCTTGATTGTTAAACCATTTGATAGGGTCTGCATATTCTAGTGGTGTGACCCGATAAGGTTTCCCATCAATTGTCAATTGGGTATAGGTATCTGCCGCTACGTATTGCGACACCTTATCGGTTAGGGAACCCAAGTAGCGGTCTCCAATTTTTTCAGCAGTACTTCTATCTAGGATAGGAACCTTACTGGTGTCACTCTTAGGAAATTCAGTAAAGTCTTTTTCCGTAACCGTGACTACATTGGCATAATTTTTAGCCTGAAACATGCTGGAAGTTACCAAGGAAACCAAAGCTGCCAAGAGAAGAATTCCTCCAATCAAAGCTAACAGAATTTTCCCTAACCGATTGATTTTGAAACCCTCAAGATTTAAGGCAGCTTCCGCCTTACCGTGGCGCACATGAACCGTTTTGACCAGATTGATTCCCTTGCCAAAGCCAAATAAGATTGCTACAAGCAGCAAATGCCCACAGAGGAAAAAGAGAAATTCCCAGCTGGTCAGGTTAAGGGGCGGTAAAAAGATATACCAGGTCGTTGCGATAAAAATAAGTTCAAAGACTATTCGTTTCATTTGCTTTCCTCCTAAATTATTCGTCCTTCCAAGTGATCCAACTCATGCTGGCAAATCTGAGCTGGGAAGCCTGTCAAGGTAATGGTCTGTTCCTGCCACTTAATGTCTCGATAGGACACCGTTATGCTTTCATAACGCTTAGTTGATCTCACACCTACCAAGGACAAACAGCCTTCTTCTGCCTCATAGGATCCTTCAAAGGACAGAAGCACTGGGTTAAACATGACCACGGGAACCAAGCCAAGATTAAAGATAATCACGCGCTTTTGCACCCCAATCATATTGGCAGCTAGACCAATGCAGGTCTCACGATTTGCTAAGAGTGTATCCTGCAAATCTCTGGCAAGATAAAGGTCTTCCTGACTTGCCGGCTGAGATACCTGAGATAAAAACAAAATATCTTTTACAATTTTCTTTTCCACTTCCTCACACTCCTCTTGTTTTTTACTATATTATAACAATTATAGCACAAAAGCCGATAACTGCAAGCCCTTTCCCTCAACTGTAGCAAAAAGCCATCCGAAGATGACTTTTTTGCTACTTATACTCAATGAAAATCAAAAAGCAAACTAGGAAGCTAGCCACAGGTTGCTCAAAACACTG
>NZ_VMLH01000095.1:2119-27255 GCF_013276595.1 Streptococcus sp. 10824 | reverse complement strand
CTTCATTATAGAACTTTCACTTGGTTCTCTTTTTCGCAATGTTTTTATAAAAATGATAAAAACTATTGACAAAACAAAAATATAGTTTATAATAAAAACATAGATAATAAAAATATCAAAAACTATAAAAAGGCAATGCGTTTATGAAAAAGAAAACAGCAGTGATATTTGGGACATTTGCTCCGCTTCATCAGGGTCATATCGATCTGATCCAGCGAGCCAAGCGGCAGTGTGACCAGGTCTGGGTTGTCGTTTCAGGCTATGAGGGAGATAGAGGGGAGCAGGTAGGTTTAACGCTTCAAAAAAGATTTCGATATATCCGAGAGGCCTTTGGTGATGACGAGTTGACCTCGGTTTGTAAGTTAGATGAGACCAATCTTCCCCGTTACCCTATGGGTTGGCAGGAGTGGTTGGACAAAATGTTAGCGGAGATTTCTTATGATGAAACCCAACAAGAACTGATCTTCTTTGTGGGAGAAGCAGACTATCAGCAAGAATTATCAAATCGTGGCTTTGAGACTGTCTTGCAAGAAAGAAAGTTTGGTATCTCAGAGACTATGATTCGAGAAAACCCAAGCAAATATTGGAAATATATTGCTCAACCCTTCCGACGTCAGTTTACAAAGAAAGTGTTGATTATGGGAAGTGCTAGCAATGGGAAGACCACTCTGGCAAAGGATTTGGCTAGGTATTACGATGCACCAGTCAGCTTGGAATATGCACGTGAGTACCAGATCAAAAACAATGTCCGCGACGATGAATTGACTCCAAAGGATTACTATTATCTCCTGTTGTGGCAGTATGACCAGACCTCTAAGTTAATTGACAGTAATGCCAATAGGGGACTGGTGATAGCAGACACCAACTCCTTAGTAACCAAGGGCTACTATGATTATTACATGGAGTCAGAGGATCAAGGGGACTTATCGGGAGAGACTTTTGATAATCTCTTTGCCTCGATCTTGGCTAAGGAAAAATGGGACTTGATTTTCTTTGTGCAACCTATTGGCTCCTATGTCAATGACGGATTTAGAGATATGACTATGGCAGAAGACCATATTCGTCATAGTTTTTCCCAGCATTTGGACCAGATGAGGGAGCGCTACTTAGCAAACATTCCACTAGTTTATCTAGCTGAGGATTATCTAGGAAATTATGAAGCAGCAAAAGTGGCTATTGATACCATTTACCAAGCAGATTAGGAGAAACATATGAAAAAACTAACTGAAAAAATCACACAATTTATCGAAAACTTTAAAAATGTTCATGCAGAAGCTCGCAAAATCGGTTTTGCAGGAATCATGCACTTGCTCTGGAAAGATCTCTTTGTCGGTCGTAGCCTCTTCCAGTGGTTGTATCTCATCGCCTTGTCAAGTGTTCCCTTTATCTTGGAATTCACTCAAAATATAGATAGTCATGATTGGTTAAGCTTGTTTGTATCTTGGACTGGGATTGTCTGTGTTATCTTGGTAGCAGAAGGTCGTGCAAGCAATTATCTCTTTGGGGCTATTAACTCTGCTATCTATTTGATTTTGGCCATGGATGCGACTTTTTATGGCGAAGTCTTGACGACCGTTTACTTCTTTGTCATGCAGCCGATTGGCCTCTATGCTTGGCTGTCCAACCGTATTAATGACCAAGGAAAAGCAGAAGAATCTCATTTTGAAGCTAAGAAATTATCTATTTTTGATTGGCTCAAGTACTTGGCCTTGACTGCTATCATTTGGATTGGTATGGGCTTGGCTTATCAAAGTATCCATAGTGCTCGCCCTTTCCGTGATAGTGTTACCGATGCGACCAATGGTGTCGGTCAGCTCTTGATGACCCGTCTCTATCGTGAGCAATGGATTTTCTGGATTGCAACCAATCTCTTTAGTATTTATCTCTGGTGGGGTGAAAATATCCACATCCAAGGGATGTACTGGGTTTACACTCTCAATAGTCTAGTAGGTTGGTACCAATGGACCAAGGCAGTTCGTAAGGAGGCATAAAATGACGGACACGATGATTCCAGCAGGGATGGAAAAAGAATATTTTGAAATTCATGCAAGTCAGGAGGAGTTTTTAGATTGGTACTACAAGCAGGAACTCCCTCAATACGAAAAACCAAGTGTGACGGTGGATATGGTAGCCTACTGCTTTGTTGAAGGAAAAATCAAGCTCTTATTAATTCGCCGCAAGGCTCACCCTTATCAAAATTGTTTGGCTCTGGTTGGAGGATTTATGGACAAGGGCGAAGATGCTGCGCATGCCTGTCAGCGTGAGGTGAGAGAAGAAGTCAATCTCGATCTTCCTTTGGAAAAAATTGAGCAATTGATGACCGTATCGACTCCCGGCCGTGATCCACGGGGCTGGACAGTGACCATTGCCCACTTGGTTTATTTGCCTAGTCGTGCATTAGAACTTGTTCAAGCAGGAGACGATGCCAAGGATGTGTTTTTTGTAGATGTCGATTTTCAGACAGGCAAATGCTACCTAGAGGGAGTGGAGTTGGAGGAACAAGCCTTCGCTTTTGACCATTATGCCATTATTCAAGAGTCTATCAAACGAATCCAAGGCCGTCTCGACTGGAATCCGACCTTCCTTTATCTGCTGGAGGAGGAGTTCACTGTCTATGAAGGGACTGAACTGGTCAATCTCATCAACCCCGGTCGTCCAATCGTCAGCAATAACTTTCTCGTAAAATACGGAGAATATGTAGAAGAAGTTGGACTCAAACGAGTGCCTAAAAAGAAACCAAGAAAAACCTATCGATTGAAATAAAAAACGAGGTCGGGATAAAGTTCCTGACCTCTTTGTTTGCCTTTATTAGTTTGCTTTGCTGTTGCGACTGTTTTTAGGGATAGTTATCTTTCTTAGAATTGCTCAACATGTGAGTAAAAAGTCTTTGTATCGATACTTGAGATATTTTTCGTGTAGGAATAACAAAGCTATATAGAAAATCATAAAGACTGTGGTCAGATAGAAGATATCAAACGAAGTTTTGCCATAGTGAGTTGCGGATTTATAGGAACCAATTGCTCCCAAAATCAACCAAGGAAGATACTTGAAATACTTATTTAGTATAAGAGTGCACTTCCTATATTCTATTTCACTGTTATTATATTCCTTTGCAGCTAAATATGTAAGCGATTAAATAAGAGCGATTTAAAAAATTTTAAACAAAATAGGAATTTTTCTCTGTTTTTTCTATTAGATTACGAATAGAAGAGTAGGAGGAGTAAAGGTGTTTAAATGATGTGAGATTTTTAAAATAGTTTAAATAAATTATTGACATATTTAAATCTAAATGTTACAATTCCATTACAAAAAGATTTCTTTATATTTCTAAAATATTACAAAGGAGTAGAAAAATGAAAAAGAAAACCTATATCAAATTGATGGTAGCAACTGTATTGGCTTCTACCTTGCTACTGGGAGCTTGTGGAAATAAAAAGGAAACAACTCAAGCAAGCAGTTCTGCTAAGATAAGCCAGTCATCAAGCTCTAAAGCAGCCTCTTCTAGCAAAGAAAGCAAGACTCAGAAGTCCTCAACTTCAGCTTCATCTGAAAAGGCCAAGGCATCTACTGATCAATCTTCAGCAACTGCAAGGCCATCACAAGTGGCACCTGCACCAGAGCAAAGACAAGGTCAAGAAGTGTCTAATCAACAGGCAGCTAGTCAACAAACTCCTGCTCAGGCTCCTTCAACTCAACAGGCTCCTCAATCCCAGTCTAACCAATCAAGCTATGATCCTACAACTGACCGCAAACTTCAAGACAAACAAGCAGAGCAAAATAAACGCTACAAGGGTGTTTTAACCATGGTAGATGGTGATTTCTCAGCTGCAGCGGGCAATTGGAAGGGAGCAAATGGCGAAACCATCACAGTTTCATCAGGAGGTCAATTCACAGTAGAATCTGCTGATGGAAAGAAAGAAAACTACTCTATCAGAGGCTACTCTTATACTCTTGATGATGGCAAGTATAATGCCAAAATTGGTGGAGGAAAAATCATCCAAATTACAACAGGAGCGGATGGCAAGGTTTCCAGTGTTGCTTTGAGTCAATAATAACCCTTAGTATTTGAATTTTTACAGTCAAAAACCCGTAACCTTTAAGAGAGTTACGGGTTTTGGTCTATTAAGCCTTATCCAATTGCAAGAGGGCTTCAATCTCTGCTAGGGTGCTAGCTTGCGAAATGGCTCCACGGAGTTTGGCAGCGCCAGATGTTCCACGGAGATAGTGAGGAGCGAGGCCACGGAATTCACGAACTGCGACGTTTTCTCCTTTGAGGTTAATCAATCGTTTCAAGTGTTCGTAGGCGATTTTCATCTTATCTTCAAAGGTCAAATCAGGTAGGATTTCTCCTGTTTCAAAGTAATGGTTGATTTGGTTGAAGAAGTAGGGATTTCCCATGGCAGCGCGGCCAATCATAACTGCGTCAGCACCGACTTCTTCGATGCGTTGTTTGGCTTCTTGGACCGTACGGATGTCACCGTTGGCGATGAAGGGAATCTTGGTCAGAGCTTGGGCAACCTTGTGAAGGGTCTCAAGGTCTGCGTGACCTGTATACATTTGTTCACGGGTACGGCCATGCATGGCGAGGGCAGAAACACCTGCAGCTTCAGCAGCCAGGGCATTTTCTACTGCCAAAGATGGGTCAGCCCAGCCGGTACGCATTTTGACAGTAAGGGGGATATCAAGGACAGACTGGACCTTGTTGATGATGGAGTAAATCTTGTCTGGATCCTTGAGCCACATAGCACCAGCTTCGTTCTTCACGATTTTGTTGACAGGGCAGCCCATGTTGATATCGACGATATCGGTCTTGGTGTTTTCTTGGATGAATTCTGCTGCGCGTGCTAGGCTGTCTTCATCGCTACCAAAAAGTTGGATAGAGACAGGGTTTTCGCCTTCATCGATATGAAGCATGTGCAGGGTTTTTTCGTTGTTGTATTGGATTCCCTTGTCAGAGACCATTTCCATTACAACGAGTCCAGCTCCGAGCTCTTTTGCGATGGTACGAAAGGCTGAGTTGGTCACGCCAGCCATAGGCGCTAAAACGGTACGATTGGGAATCTCAACATTGCCAATCATAAAAGGTGTATTAAGATTTGTCACGAATGAGTTCCTCCAGGTCCTTCTCATCAAAGTTGTAAGTAGTTTGGCAGAATTGACAAGTGATTTCTGCCCCGTGGTCTTCCTCTTTCATTTCCTGTAAGTCTGAGCTTGGAAGGCTGGCAAGAGCGTTCATAAAGCGTTCATGGCTACAGTCACATTGGAAACGGATTTCTTCTTCAGAAAGACGCTTGTAGGCTTCGTCCCCGTAGATAGCCTTGAGGAGGGCTTCGATATGGTCGTCGCTTTCGAGAAGAGTAGAGATAGCTGGCATTTCTTGGATGCGTTTTTCAAAGCGGGCAATCTCTTCTTCCTTGGCTCCCGGCAAGACTTGAACTAGGAAACCACCTGCAACCTTGACCTTGTCTTCCTCGTCCAAAAGGACATTGAGACCGACTGCTGAAGGCGTTTGTTGGCTTTCAGTCAGGTAAAAGGCCAGGTCTTCACCAATCTCTCCAGAGATGAGTGGGGTCAAGGAAGTATAAGGATTTCCAATGCCGTAGTCTGTGATAACGAGAAATTGACCATTTCCAACAAAAGGTCCGACTAGAACTTCACCAGTTGCGGTCTTTTTAATGTCAACACCAGGATTTTGAACGTAACCTTTAACGTTCCCCTTGGTATCAGCGACCGTGATGATGGCACCTAGAGAGCTAGATCCCAACACCTTAACTGTTAGTTTGGTATTTCCTTTTTCATTGGCTGCGAGAATCTGGCTGGCGATAAGAGTTCGACCAAGTGCTACAGTTGAGCTAGCTTGGGTTTGATGTTTTTCTTGAGCAGTGCGGACGGTTTCTGTGCTGTCAAGGACAAAAGCACGAAAGGCTCCGCTTTCTGATATAGTTTTAATAATTTTATCCATAGCTACTATTTTAGCATAAAAATGCCCAAAGGGGGAGCCGTGTGTTTGCTGATTTTCAGGATAATGGACTAGGAAATCAGCAGGTAAATAAAAAGAGAAACAGATTATTTCAGCATTTGTAAGATTTATGCTATGCTTAAGGTAGAAAATGAAAGGGGTAACAAATGTATTTAGGAGATTTGATGGAGAAGGCCGAGTGTGGTCAATTTTCAATCCTTTCCTTTCTATTACAAGAGTCTCAGACGACCGTCAAGGCTGTAATGGAAGAAACAGGATTTTCAAAAGCAACCCTAACCAAATATGTCACCCTGCTCAATGACAAGGCTTTGGATAGTGGCTTAGAGCTGACTATTCACTTAGAAGATGAAAATCTGCGTCTGTCTATCGGTGCAGCTACCAAGGGGAGAGAGATTCGGAGCCTGTTTTTGGAGAATGCTGTTAAATACCAGATTGTGGTCTATCTTCTCTACCACCAACAGTTTTTAGCCCATCAATTGGCTCAAGAATTGATGATTAGTGAGGCAACGCTTGGTCGTCACTTGGCTAGTCTAAATCAGATTTTGTCAGAATTTGATTTATCCATCCAAAATGGACGTTGGCGAGGTCCAGAGCATCAGATTCGCTATTTCTATTTCTGTCTTTTCCGCAAGGTCTGGTCGAGTCAGGAGTGGGAAGGTCACATGCAGAAACCAGAGAGAAAACAGGAGATTGCCACTTTAGAAGAAATCTGCGGTGCAAGTTTGTCTTCGGGTCAGAAATTGGACTTGGTTCTCTGGGCTCATATCAGTCAACAACGTCTTCGGGTCAATGCTTGTCAGTTTCAAGTGATAGAAGAGAAAATGCGAGGGTATTTTGACAATATTTTCTACCTTCGTTTGCATCGAAAGGCTCCGTCCTTTTTTGCTGGGCAACACCTTCCTCTAGGAACTGAGGATGGTGAGATGATGATATTCTTCTCTTTCCTCCTGTCTCATCGCATTCTTCCTCTTCATACAATGGAATATATCCTTGGTTTTGGAGGGCAGTTGGTAGATTTACTGACGCAATTGATTCAAGAAATGAAGAAGGAGGAGTTGCTGGGCGGTTATACAGAGGATCATGTTACCTATGAACTCAGTCAGCTTTGTGCTCAAGTCTATCTATACAAGGGCTATATTTTACAGGATCGCTATAAGTACCAGTTAGAGAATCGTCATCCTTATTTGCTGATGGAACATGATTTTAGGGGAACGGCAGAGGAGATTTTTCATGCTTTGCCTGCCTTTCAGCAGGGGACGGATTTGGATAAGAAAATTCTCTGGGAATGGCTCCAGTTGATAGAATATATGGCTGAAAATGGTGGCCAGCATATGCGAATTGGTTTGGATTTGACATCTGGTTTTCTTGTCTTTTCAAGGATGGTAGCCATTTTGAAACGGTATTTGGAATACAACCGTTTTATTACCATTGAAGCCTATGACCGAACTCGGCATTATGATTTGCTGGTTACCAATAATCCGATTCATAAGAAGGAACAGACCCCAGTTTATTATTTAAAAAACGACTTGGATTTGGAAGATTTGGCAGGGATTCGTCAGTTATTATTCACTTAAAAGGCTTGGTTGTTCCAGGCCTTTTTTGTGAAATTCACACAATCTCCTCACATTTTTTTAAAAATTAAAAAAAGTTGATAAACAAGAAAGCGCTTTATTTTGTATACTAGTAAGTGTAAAGAGGAAACACCTCAAGATCTTTATCAGGAGGACAGCACATGTCACAAGAAAAATACATCATGGCCATTGATCAGGGAACTACAAGTTCTCGTGCCATCATTTTCAACAAAAAAGGGGAAAAGGTTAGCTCGAGTCAAAAGGAATTTACGCAGATTTTCCCTCAGGCAGGTTGGGTAGAGCACAATGCCAATGAAATTTGGAATTCCGTCCAGTCTGTTATTGCTGGAGCTTTCATCGAAAGTGGTGTGAAACCAAGTCAGATTGAGGCAATCGGGATTACCAACCAACGTGAAACAACGGTCGTTTGGGATAAGAAAACAGGACTTCCTATCTACAATGCTATCGTTTGGCAATCACGTCAGACAGCTCCTCTGGCTGAACAGCTGAAAAGCCAAGGTTATGTGGAAAAATTCCATGAAAAGACTGGTTTGATCATCGATGCTTACTTCTCTGCTACTAAGGTTCGTTGGATTTTGGATCATGTAGAGGGCGCTCAAGAGCGAGCAGAAAAAGGGGAATTGCTCTTTGGTACTATCGATACTTGGTTGGTTTGGAAATTGACTGACGGTGCGGCTCACGTGACGGATTACTCAAATGCAGCTCGTACCATGCTTTATAACATTAAAGAACTCAAATGGGATGATGAGATTTTGGAAATTCTCAACATTCCGAAGGCTATGCTGCCAGAAGTTCGTTCTAACTCTGAAATCTACGGTCAAACAGCGCCATTCCATTTCTATGGTGGAGAGGTGCCAATCTCTGGTATGGCTGGGGACCAACAAGCAGCCCTCTTTGGACAGTTGGCCTTTGAACCTGGTATGGTCAAGAATACTTATGGAACAGGATCTTTCATCATCATGAATACTGGTGAAGAAATGCAGTTGTCTGAAAACAACCTCTTGACAACCATTGGTTACGGAATCAACGGTAAGGTTTATTATGCCTTGGAAGGTTCTATCTTCATCGCAGGAAGTGCTATTCAGTGGCTTCGTGATGGTCTTCGCATGGTTGAAAATTCACCAGAATCTGAAAAATACGCTCGTGATTCTCACAATGATGATGAAGTTTATGTCGTTCCAGCCTTTACAGGACTAGGAGCACCATACTGGAACCAAAATGCTCGCGGTTCTGTCTTTGGTTTGACTCGTGGAACAAGCAAAGAAGACTTTATCAAGGCAACTCTTCAATCAATTGCTTATCAAGTACGTGATATTATTGACACAATGCAGGTGGATGCTCAAACAGCTATTCAAGTATTGAAAGTGGATGGAGGTGCAGCCATGAATAACTTCCTCATGCAGTTCCAAGCTGATATTTTAGGCATTGACATTGCACGCGCTAAAAACTTGGAAACAACAGCTCTAGGAGCAGCCTTCCTAGCAGGTTTGTCAGTAGGTTACTGGAAAAACTTGGATGAGTTGAAACTTTTGAACGAGACAGGAGAACTCTTTGAACCATCGATGAACGAATCGCGCAAGGAACAACTCTACAAGGGCTGGAAGAAGGCTGTGAAAGCAACGCAAGTCTTTGCGGAAGTAGACGACTAATACTGGCAGAATAAAGCGATTTATTTAGAAGGTGTGTAAATATGGAATTTTCAAAGAAAACACGTGAATGGTCAATTAAAAAAATGCAGGAACGCACCCTGGATCTCTTGATTATCGGTGGAGGAATCACAGGGGCTGGTGTAGCCTTGCAGGCGGCAGCTAGCGGTCTTGAGACCGGTTTGATTGAAATGCAGGACTTCGCAGAAGGAACATCCAGCCGTTCAACAAAATTGGTTCACGGCGGTCTTCGCTACCTCAAACAATTCGACGTAGAAGTAGTATCAGATACGGTTTCAGAACGTGCAGTAGTACAACAAATTGCTCCACACATTCCAAAACCAGACCCAATGCTCTTACCAGTTTACGATGAAGATGGAGCGACCTTTAGCCTCTTCCGTCTTAAAGTAGCCATGGACTTGTACGACCTCTTGGCAGGTGTCAACAATACACCAGCTGCTAACAAGGTTTTGAGTAAGAATCAAGTCTTGGAACGCCAGCCAAACTTGAAGAAAGAAGGCTTGGTAGGAGGTGGAGTGTATCTTGACTTCCGTAACAACGATGCGCGTCTCGTGATTGAAAACATCAAACGTGCCAACCAAGACGGTGCCCTCATTGCCAACCACGTGAAGGCAGAAGGCTTCCTCTTTGACGAAAGTGGCAAGATTACAGGTGTTGTAGCTCGTGATCTCTTGACAGACCAAGTATTTGAAATCAAGGCCCGTCTGGTTATTAATACAACAGGTCCTTGGAGTGATAAAGTACGTAATTTGTCTAATAAGGGAACGCAATTCTCACAAATGCGCCCAACTAAGGGAGTTCACTTGGTAGTGGATTCAAGCAAAATCAAGGTTTCACAGCCAGTTTACTTTGACACAGGTTTGGGTGACGGTCGTATGGTCTTTGTTCTCCCACGTGAAAACAAGACCTACTTTGGTACAACTGATACAGACTATACAGGTGATTTGGAGCATCCAAAAGTAACTCAAGAAGATGTAGATTACCTACTTGGTATTGTCAACAACCGCTTCCCAGAAGCGAATATTACAGTTGCTGACATTGAAAGTAGCTGGGCAGGTCTTCGTCCATTGATTGCAGGGAACAGTGCCTCTGACTATAATGGTGGAAATAACGGTACCATCAGTGATGAAAGCTTTGACAACTTGATTGCGACTGTTGAATCTTATCTCTCCAAAGAAAAAACACGTGAAGATGTTGAGTCTGCTGTCAGCAAGCTTGAAAGTAGCACATCTGAGAAACATTTGGATCCATCTGCAGTTTCTCGTGGGTCTAGCTTGGATCGTGATGACAATGGCCTTTTGACCCTTGCTGGTGGTAAAATCACAGACTACCGTAAGATGGCTGAAGGAGCTATGGAGCGCGTGGTTGACATCCTCAAAGCAGAATTTGACCGTAGCTTTAAACTCATCAACTCGAAGACTTACCCTGTTTCAGGTGGAGAATTGAACCCAGCAAATGTAGACTCAGAAATCGAAGCCTTTGCCCAACTTGGAGTGTCACGTGGTTTGGATAGCAAGGAAGCTCATTACCTAGCAAATCTTTACGGTTCAAATGCACCGAAAGTCTTTGCACTTGCTCATAGTTTGGAACAAGCGCCAGGTCTTAGCCTGGCAGACACCTTGTCCCTTCACTATGCAATGCGCAATGAGTTGGTTCTGAGTCCAGTTGACTTCCTTCTTCGTCGTACTAACCATATGCTCTTTATGCGTGATAGCTTGGATAGTATCGTTGAGCCAGTTTTGGATGAAATGGGACGATTCTATGACTGGACAGAAGAAGAAAAAGCAGCTTACCGTGCTGACGTCGAAGCAGCCCTCGCTAATAATGATTTAGCAGAATTAAAAAATTAAGAAAAAATAAAAGAGGTGGAGGGTAGCATCCCTTGCCGCCCGTCTCTTCTTTTTAATGGAGACAGAAAGATGATGAATGAATTATTTGGAGAATTTCTAGGGACTTTAATCCTGATTCTTCTAGGAAATGGTGTTGTGGCTGGTGTGGTTCTTCCTAAAACCAAGAGCAATAGCTCAGGTTGGATTGTGATTACTATGGGTTGGGGGATTGCAGTTGCGGTTGCAGTATTTGTATCTGGAAAACTCAGTCCAGCTCATTTAAACCCAGCTGTGACCATCGGTGTGGCCTTAAAAGGTGGTTTGCCTTGGGCTTCCGTTTTCCCTTACATCCTAGCTCAGTTTGCAGGGGCTATGCTGGGTCAGATTTTGGTTTGGTTGCAATTCAAACCGCATTATGAGGCAGAAGAAAATGCAGGCAATATCCTAGCTACCTTCAGTACTGGACCAGCCATCAAAGATACTGTATCAAACTTGATCAGCGAAATCCTTGGCACCTTTGTATTGGTATTGACAATCTTTGCTTTGGGACTTTATGACCTTCAAGCAGGAATCGGAACCTTTGCAGTGGGAACTCTGATTGTCGGTATCGGTCTATCACTAGGTGGGACAACAGGTTATGCCTTGAACCCTGCACGTGACCTTGGACCTCGTATCATGCACAGCATTTTACCAATTCCAAACAAGGGAGACGGAGACTGGTCTTACGCTTGGATTCCTGTTGTGGGACCTGTTATCGGTGCAGCCTTGGCAGTGCTTGTATTCTCACTTTTCTAGTTTATACTCTTCGAAAATCTCTTCAAACCACGTCAGCGTCGCCTTACCGTACTCAAGTACAGCTTGCGGCTAGCTTCCTAGTTTGCTCTTTGATTTTCATTGAGTATTAGAAAACAATTATTTTGATAGAGCCTGAGATGGAAATCTCAGGCTTTTTTCTTTTAAAATATACATAGAAAAACCGCATAATCCTTAAAATAAGCTGAAATCTATTGAAAACATACGGTAAACAATTGAAAAAATACTATATAAAGTGGTACAATGGTAGAAAAATAAGCTAGTAAGAATCACTCTTGCTTTAGCAAAAATTACAGAAATGAATGGTTTTTCTTGATGAAACAGAGAAAAGAATTGTACCTCTTTCTTGGTCGGACAGCCTTGTATTTTCTTATCTTTCTAGGGCTGCTTTACTTCTTTAGCTATCTTGGTCAGGGTCAAGGAAGCTTTATCTATAATGAATTTTAACTTGAAGGAGAATCCCTATTGTGTCAAATAAACCAATAGCAGATATGATTGAAACCATTGAGCATTTTGCTCAGACACAGCCTAGCTATCCTGTCTATAATGTTTTGGGTCAGGAACACACTTATGGAGATTTAAAGGCTGATTCGGATAGTTTGGCTGCAGCCATTGACCAACTAGACTTGCCAGAGAAGTCTCCTGTGGTTGTTTTTGGTGGCCAAGAATATGAAATGTTGGCAACTTTTGTAGCTTTGACTAAGTCAGGACATGCCTACATTCCCATTGACAGCCATTCGGCTTTGGAGCGGGTTTCAGCTATTTTAGAAGTAGCGGAGCCAAGCTTGATTATTGCCATTTCAGACTTTCCATTGGAGCAGGTTTCTACACCGATGATGAATCTAGCTCAGGTTCAAGAAGCCTTTGCCCAAGGGAATCCCTATGAAATCACGCATCCAGTCAAGGGAGATGATAATTACTACATTATCTTTACTTCTGGTACGACTGGTAAGCCAAAGGGAGTGCAGATTTCCCATGATAACCTCCTTAGCTTTACCAACTGGATGATTACGGATAAGGAATTTGCGACGCCAAGTCGTCCGCAAATGCTGGCTCAGCCACCTTATTCTTTTGACCTGTCTGTCATGTACTGGGCACCGACCTTGGCACTTGGTGGTACGCTTTTCGCTCTTCCTTCTGCCATTACTCAGGACTTTAAGCAACTCTTTGCGACCATCTTTTCATTGCCAATCGCTATCTGGACATCAACCCCTTCTTTTGTGGATATGGCCATGTTGTCTGAAGACTTTAATAGTGAGAAAATGCCTGACATCACGCATTTCTACTTTGATGGTGAAGAATTGACGGTTAAAACGGCTCAAAAACTGCGCGAACGTTTCCCAAATGCTCGTATTATCAATGCCTACGGTCCAACAGAAGCGACAGTAGCCTTGTCAGCAGTTGCTGTGACAGACGAGATGTTGGTGACTCTCAAACGTCTACCAATCGGCTATACCAAGGCTGATTCTCCAACCTTTATCATTGACGAGGAAGGAAATAAACTACCAAATGGTCAACAGGGAGAAATCATTGTTTCTGGGTCAGCTGTTTCAAAAGGCTATATGAACAATCCTGAAAAAACAGCGGAAGCTTTCTTTGAGTTTGAAGGTCTGCCAGCCTATCATACAGGAGATGTGGGAACTATGACAGATGAAGGCTTGCTTCTCTACGGCGGACGCATGGACTTCCAGATTAAGTTTAACGGTTACCGCATTGAGTTAGAAGATGTCTCTCAAAACCTCAATAAGTCTCGCTTTATCGAGTCTGCTGTTGCAGTACCGCGCTATAATAAGGAACACAAGGTACAAAATTTGTTGGCCTATGTCATCTTAAAAGATGGTGTGCGTGAGCAGTTTGAGCGTGATATCGATATTACCAAGGCTATCAAGGAAGATTTAACAGACATCATGATGTCCTACATGATGCCGTCTAAATTCCTTTACCGAGACAGTTTGCCACTGACTCCAAATGGAAAGATTGACATCAAAGGATTGATCATCGAGGTGAACAAGAGATGATGGAGTTCTTTCAACAGCTTCCTCATTTAGAGCCATATGGGAATCCTCAGTATTTTGTCTATGTGATTGCTGCAACCTTGCCCATCTTTATCGGTCTCTTTTTCAAGAAACGCTTTGCCTGGTATGAAGTGCTGGTAAGTCTCTTCTTTATTGTCACCATGTTGGTAGGTGGGAAGACCAATCAACTAGTTGCCTTGGGTATTTACCTTTGCTGGGAAATATTGCTCCTGCTTTTCTACAAGCATTATCGAAAAAGTAAGGATGGCAAGTGGGTCTTCTACCTAGTTAGCTTTCTATCCCTCCTTCCGATTATCTTTGTCAAGGTGCAACCAGCTATCAATGGAACGCAGTCTTTGCTTGGATTTTTGGGAATTTCTTACCTGACCTTTCGTTCGGTTGGGATTATCATCGAGCTGAGAGATGGAGTGATTAAGGATTTTACCCTCTGGGAATTCCTTCGTTTCCTTCTCTTCATGCCGACTTTTTCAAGTGGCCCAATCGATCGCTTTAAGCGATTTAATGAAAATTATCAGGCCATTCCTGAGCGGGATGAGTTGATGGATATGCTGGATGAATCTGTTCGCTATATCATGTGGGGCTTTTTGTACAAGTTTATCCTAGCTCATGTTTTAGGAGAAACCTTGTTGCCTCCTTTGAAGAATCTAGCATTGCAGTCAGGTGGCTTCTTTAACCTCTATGCCTTGGCAGTTATGTATACATTTGGTCTGGAACTCTTCTTTGACTTTGCAGGTTATTCTATGTTTGCCTTAGCCATTTCAAATTTGATGGGAATTCGTAGCCCTATCAACTTTAACAAACCTTTTTTATCAAGGGATTTAAAGGAATTTTGGAATCGCTGGCATATGAGTCTGTCCTTCTGGTTCCGTGACTTTGTCTTTATGCGAATGGTCATGGTGTTAACCAGAAAGAAGATCTTTAAAAATCGCAATGTAACCTCAAGTGTGGCTTATATTGTAAATATGCTGATTATGGGATTTTGGCATGGAGTGACTTGGTACTATATCGCCTATGGCCTCTTTCATGGGATTGGACTGGTTATCAATGACGCTTGGATTCGTAAGAAAAAAACGCTCAATAAGGAACGGAAGAAAGCAGGGAAAGCTGCCCTACCTGAGAATCGCTGGATTCAGTTGCTTGGCATGGTTGTCACCTTCCATGTCGTCATGCTGTCATTCTTAATCTTTTCTGGATTCTTGAATGATCTATGGTTTAAAAAATAAAAGGAAATAAAATATGGATATCAAATCAGAAGTTATCGAAATTATTGATGAGTTGTTTATGGAAGATGTTTCTGACATGATGGATGAAGATCTTTTTGATGCAGGTGTCTTGGATAGTATGGGAACGGTTGAGTTGATTGTAGAGATTGAAAACCGCTTTGACATTCGTGTCCCTGTAACAGAGTTTGGTCGCGATGACTGGAATACAGCTAATAAAATCATAGCTGGTATTGTGGAGCTACAAAATGCTTAAACGCTTATGGATGATCTTCGGACCGGTCTTGATAGCTGGTTTGTTGGTTTTTCTGCTCATTTTCTTTTATCCTACTGAGATGCGTCATAATCTAGGAGCTGAAAAGCGTTCAGCAGTGGCTACTACTATCGATAGTTTTAAGGAGCGAAGTCAAAAGGTCAGAGCACTATCTGATCCAAATATGCGTTTTGTTCCCTTCTTTGGTTCTAGTGAATGGCTTCGTTTTGACGGTGCTCATCCTGCGGTATTAGCTGAGAAATACAATCGCTCCTACCGTCCTTATCTTTTAGGACAGAGGGGAGCTGCATCGCTCAATCAGTATTTTGGAATGCAACAGATGTTGCCACAGCTAGAGAATAAACAAGTTGTGTATGTTATCTCGCCCCAGTGGTTCAGTAAAAATGGCTATGAGCCAGCAGCCTTTCAGCAGTATTTTAATGGAGACCAGTTGACCAGTTTTCTGGAACATCAATCTGGAGATCAGGCTAGTCAATATGCAGCGACTCGCTTACTGCAGCAGTTCCCAAACGTAGCTATGAAGGATTTGGTTCAGAAGTTGGCAAGTAAAGAAGAATTGTCGACGGCAGACAATGAAATGATTGAATTATTGGCTCGGTTTAATGAACGCCAAGCTTCCTTTTTTGGTCAGTTTTCGGTTAGAGGCTATATCAACTACGAGAAGCATGTAGCTAAGTATTTAAAGACCTTGCCAGATCAGTTTTCTTATCAAGCCATAGAAGATACTGTTAAAGCAGATGCTGAAAAAAATACTTCCAATAATGATCTGGGAATGGAGAATGATTTCTATAGTAAGCAGATCAAGAAGGATTTGAAGAAATTAAAGGATTCTCAGAAAAACTTCACCTACCTCAAATCGCCAGAATATAATGACCTGCAGTTGGTTTTAACACAGTTTTCTAAATCTAAGGTAAACCCAATTTTTATCATTCCACCTGTTAACAAAAAATGGATGGATTATGCTGGTTTACGAGAGGACATGTACCAACAGACGGTGCAGAAGATTCGCTATCAGTTAGAAAGTCAAGGGTTTAACAATATCGCAGATTTTTCTAAGGACGGCGGGGAGCCATTCTTTATGAAGGACACCATTCACCTTGGTTGGTTGGGTTGGTTGGCTTTTGACAAGGCAGTTGATCCTTTCCTATCCAATCCCACACCAGCTCCGACTTACTATCTGAATGAGCGCTTTTTCAGCAAAGATTGGGCGACTTATGATGGAGATGTCAAAGAATTTCAATAGATCATAATTATAGAAGAGTTCAAGAATGAAGCCTATTTTCACGTTTTTTCTTGACTCTTTTTTTGGTTGTGATATAATTAACCAGTAAATAAAATTTCAAAGAATAGTATTTTTCTCTTAAAAAAGAGAAGTCCAAAAGGAAAGGAGTAACACATGAGACAGCTAGCGAAGGATATCGATGCCTTTTTAAATGAGGTTATTTTAAGAGCTGAAAATCAGCATGAAATCCTAATAGGTCATTGCACTAGTGAGGTGGCTCTGACCAATACTCAGGAGCATATCCTCATGCTTTTGTCAGAGGAATCTTTAACAAATTCAGAATTGGCCCGTCGTCTCAATGTCAGTCAGGCGGCAGTTACCAAGGCCATTAAGTCTTTGGTCAAGGAAGGGATGTTGGAAACATCCAAGGATCCTAAAGATGCGCGTGTGATTTTTTATCAGTTGACTGATTTGGCTCGTCCAATCGCTGAGGAGCACCATCATCACCATGAGCATACACTTTTAACCTACGAACAAGTGGCGACTCAGTTTACTCCAAATGAACAAAAAGTGATTCAGCGGTTTTTGACTGCTTTAGTAGGAGAAATCAAATAATGAGATATATTACGGTAGAGGATTTATCCTTCTATTATGATAAGGAGCCTGTTCTTGAGCATATCAATTATAGTGTTGATAGTGGGGAATTTGTTACCTTGACGGGGGAAAATGGGGCAGCTAAGACGACACTGATCAAGGCCAGTCTTGGAATTCTCCAACCACGCATTGGTAGGGTGACCATTTCAAAGACAAATACGCAGGGTAAGAAATTGAGAATAGCTTACCTTCCTCAACAGATTGCCAGTTTTAATGCTGGTTTTCCAAGTACGGTTTATGAATTTGTCAAGTCCGGTCGCTATCCGCGAAAAGGCTGGTTCCGTCGCTTGAATGCTCATGATGAGGAGCATATCAAGGCTAGTCTGGATTCAGTTGGCATGTGGGAACACCGAGACAAACGCTTGGGGTCTCTTTCTGGGGGGCAAAAGCAGCGAGCGGTAATTGCGCGTATGTTTGCTTCTGACCCAGATGTGTTTATCCTAGATGAACCGACAACGGGGATGGATGCAGGAAGTAAAAACGAATTTTACGAACTCATGCACCACAGCGCCCATCATCATGGCAAGGCTGTTTTGATGATTACTCATGACCCTGAAGAAGTTAAGGACTATGCGGACCGCAATATTCATCTAGTCCGTAACCAAGATTCGCCATGGCGTTGTTTCAACGTTCATGAGAATGATCAGGAGGTGGGCCATGCTTAGTTTATTATCTTATGACTTTATGCAGCGTGCCTTTCTGGCCGTTATTGCCATGAGTCTTTTCTCGCCGGTATTGGGGACCTTTCTTATCTTGCGCCGTCAGAGTTTGATGAGTGATACCCTCAGCCACGTCTCGCTTTCAGGTGTAGCCTTTGGTCTGGTTCTGGGGATTTCTCCGACTATTTCCACTATTGCCATTGTCTTGATTGCGGCGGTCTTTTTGGAGTATCTCCGTACGGTTTACAAGAGCTTTATGGAAATCGGGACAGCTATCCTCATGTCAACAGGTCTGGCTGTTTCTCTGATTGTCATGAGCAAGGGTAAAAGCTCGAGTTCAATGAGTTTGGACCAGTATCTTTTTGGTTCAATCGTGACTATCAGTGAAGAACAGGTCATTTCCCTCTTTGTCATTGCGGCAGTTGTTTTGATTTTGACCTTCCTCTTCCTTCGTCCAATGTATATCCTGACCTTTGATGAGGATACGGCCTTTGTGGATGGCTTGCCCGTTCGTACCATGTCTATTCTTTTCAACATGGTGACAGGGGTGGCCATTGCCCTTATGATTCCAGCTGCAGGAGCTCTTCTGGTATCGACCATTATGGTCTTGCCAGCTAGTATTGCCCTGCGTCTGGGGAAAAACTTTAAATCGGTTATGCTGCTTGCCAGTGCGATTGGATTTTTGGGAATGGTAGCAGGACTTTACATTTCCTACTATGCAGAAACACCTGCAAGTGCAAGTATTACCATTATTTTTGTAACTGTTTTCTTGCTAATTAGTTTAGTAAGACGTTTTATCAAATAGGAGACTAAGATGAAAAAAATTAGCTTATTACTAGCCAGTCTATGTACCTTGTTTTTAGTGGCTTGTTCCAATCAAAAGCAGGCAGATGGCAAACTCAATATCGTGACAACCTTTTACCCTGTCTATGAATTTACCAAGCAAGTTGCAGGAGATACTGCTAATGTAGAACTCCTCATCGGTGCTGGTACAGAACCTCATGAATACGAACCGTCTGCCAAGGCAGTTGCCAAAATCCAAGACGCAGACACCTTCGTTTATGAAAATGAAAACATGGAAACATGGGTACCTAAATTGCTAGATACCTTGGATAAGAAAAAGGTCAAAACCATCAAGGCGACAGGCGATATGTTGCTCTTGCCAGGTGGCGAGGAAGAAGAGGGAGACCATGACCATGGAGAAGAAGGTCATCACCATGAGTTTGACCCTCATGTTTGGTTATCACCAGTTCGTGCCATTAAACTAGTAGAGCACATCCGCGATAGCTTGTCAGCAGATTATCCGGATAAAAAAGAGACCTTTGAGAAGAATGCAGCTGCCTATATCGAAAAATTGCAAGCCTTGGATAAGGCTTATGCAGAAGGCTTGTCTCAAGCCAAACAAAAGAGCTTTGTGACTCAGCACGCAGCCTTTAACTATCTTGCCTTGGACTATGGACTCAAACAAGTCGCAATCTCAGGCCTTTCTCCAGATGCAGAACCATCAGCTGCTCGTCTGGCAGAATTGACAGAGTACATTAAGAAAAATAAAATTGCCTATATCTACTTTGAAGAAAATGCCTCACAAGCTCTTGCTAATACACTTTCAAAAGAGGCAGGTGTCAAAACAGATGTCCTCAATCCTTTAGAAAGTCTGACAGAAGAAGATACCAAGGCTGGCGAAAACTACATCTCTATCATGGAGAAAAACCTCAAGGCTCTAAAACAAACAACAGACCAAGAAGGTCCAGCTATCGAACCTGAAAAGGCAGAGGATACTAAGACAGTTCAAAATGGTTACTTTGAGGATGCAGACGTCAAGGACCGCACCTTGAGTGACTATGCAGGTAACTGGCAGTCAGTTTATCCTTTCCTTGAAGATGGAACTTTTGATCAAGTCTTTGACTACAAGGCTAAGTTGACTGGTAAGATGACTCAGGCTGAGTACAAGGCCTACTATACAAAAGGCTATCAGACAGATGTCACTAAGATCAACATTACTGATAATACTATGGAATTTGTCCAAGGTGGACAAAGTAAGAAATTCACCTACAAGTATGTTGGTAAGAAAATCTTAACTTACAAGAAAGGCAATCGTGGCGTGCGCTTCCTCTTTGAAGCCACAGATGCGGATGCTGGACAATTCAAGTATGTTCAGTTTAGTGACCACAATATCGCCCCAGTTAAGGCAGAACATTTCCATATCTTCTTTGGAGGCACCAGCCAAGAAGCCCTCTTTGAAGAAATGGATAACTGGCCAACCTACTACCCAGATAACCTATCTGGACAAGAAATCGCCCAAGAAATGTTGGCACATTGATTAGAAACCGACTAGTTCATAGGAGCTAGTTGGTTTTTTGATACTAGATGGCTAACTTCATTATAGACCTTTCCAGAACTTTAAAAAATAAATAAAACTCTTGAAATATCTGGATCTGTATGTTAGAATAATTTTATCGGATAAGGTTCATTAGAACACCAAAGCCCCTAACTACTGCCATAGTTAAGGGGTGTTTTGGTATATTCTACAGGAATAGAAAAAGACCCTCTAAACTTTGTAGAGAGCCTTAAAAAATCAAAATAAAAAGATACCCCCCAGCACATAGGAATGCTCAACCTTTCAGTCTACCCCATTCTGGGACCCAGCGTTTATCCTTCACAAGTTATCTTATTGAGTCCATTATATCACACTTATGGAAAATGTAAGAAATTTGTATAGTATTTTTAAATGAATTGATGAAAAATCAAATACCTTTCAGAACTAAGGAACTTTAAATAATAAATAAAACTCTTGAAATATCTGGACCTGTATGTTAGAATAAAATCGATAGGCAAGGTTCATTAGAACACCAAATCCCTTAACTAGTGCGATAGTTAAGGGGTGTTTTGGTATATTCTACAGGAATATATAATCCTAGTTTTCTAATTTGCTCTTTGATTTTTGTTGAGTATAAACATTTTAACAAAAAAGTTAGTCTTTAATAAAAGAAGCGATATAGTGATATTAGAAATTCTCTTGTAATTCTGATATGTCTGCGTATTTTTCGTAAGTTACCTGTTTAGTAATCAGATGTCAGTTAAGGGCTTGATGTTTTATAAAAGAAAATTATGGAGGAAGGGAAATCCGACTTTATAAACTAAACTGTAAAAAACGGCAAATTTGACAAATGAATAAGAAAAAAATAAAAAGCAACTGTTTTTATTAAAAAGATTGCTTAATAGTTAGATTGGAGGGAAGAAAAATATGAAAAATTTAAGTCAACGACTTGTTGATAAAAGTGTTGAGGCCTTTATTATGGGGCTGGAAATTTACAACAAGCCTACAATCAAATATCGTATTGAAGGATTCAGTTTTTTCATATGTAATGCTTGGGAGTTGATGTTGAAGTCTGAAATGCTAAATAGAAATCTATCAATCTATTTTAAGGATAATCCAGATAGAACTCTCAGCCTTGAAAATGTTATCAAGAAAATTTATTCCGATGATAGTACACGAATTCGACTAAATCTGGAGCGTATTATTGAGCTTAGAAATATCAGCACACATTATATTACAGAGGATTACGAACTAAAGTACGCTCCACTATTTCAAGCGTGTGTACTTAACTATGTCAATGAACTTCAGAGATTTCATGGTAGAGACATCACTGAGACCATTGCACAAAATTTCCTAACTATATCAGCAAGTTATGAGCCTCTGACAAATGAACAAATCAGACTAAAATACCCAGCGGAAATTGCAGAAAAGTTTATTCAGCAAGCAAATGCTATAGATGTTCTTGTTTCTGAGTATAATTCAGATAAATTTGCAATCGGTGTAAAACAAAACCTATACATCACAAAGAAAAAGTCTGAAGCTGACTTCGTTGTCTCAATTGCAAATCAATCTCCCTCTCAAGTAGCAATAGTAAAAGATTTAAAAGATCCATCAGAGACTCACAAATATTCATACGGGAATATCATCTCAGTTGTAAATGATCGATTAAACAAGAAGAATATCAAATTAAATTATAAATCTGGTTTCAATCAATATGTTCTAACCTTAATCATTGATTTCTATTCAATAAAAACTGACGAGAAATTTGCATATTGCCATAAAATAGGTAAGTCTGAGCACTATACCTATTCACAGCAATTTGTTGACTTTATCATTACAGAAATAGAAAAAGACCCTCTAAACTTTGTAGAGAGCCTTAAAAAATCAAAATAAAAAGATAACCCCAGGCACATAGGAATGCTCAACCTTTCAGTCTACCCCATTCTGGGACCCAGCGTTTATCCTTCACAAGTTATCTTATTGAGTTCATTATATCACACTTATGGAAAATGTAAAGAAATTTGTATAGTATTTTTAAATGAATTGATGAAAAATCAAATACCTTTCAGAACTAAGGAACTTTAAATAATAAATAAAACTCTTGAAATATCTGGGCTTATATGCTAGAATGTAGTTAATGGATAAGGCTCATTAGTTTCACCTCCTCTCACGAACCCATAGGAACGTAATCGGTAACCGATGACAAAAGTATTATACCACACTAAATTTAGATCATCAAGGTCACTTAATGCTTGAACTATTGTAGATTATATGCTAGAATATAGTTAATTGATAAGGTTCATTAGAACACCAAAGCCCCTAACTATTGCCGTAGTTAAGGGCTTTTTTGACGTATCTTAGCGATTTAACGGGTGTTTATAGGCTAGTCACTCGGTCTACTCCTTACTATCTAGCCATCTGCAGACGAAATACAAGATAATTCCAGCTATAACATCCGCTATAATAGTAAGAGCGAGCTCTATGATAAGGCTCATTAGTTTCACCTCCTCTCACGAACCCATAGGAACGTAATCGGTAACCGATGACAAAAATAGTATACCACAATAAATTTATATCATCAAGGTCACTTAATGCTTGAAATATAGGGTCTAGGCGACAAAGTCTTTAAAATCAGAAAAACGTATAGTATCAGATGTATAAAAGCTTGATGTTATATCAATTAAAAAAGTGGATAGGAAAGTTTTCTGATTATCAGAATTCCTTCCTATCCACTTTTTGAAGATTGTAAGTTAACCTTAGTTTATATAGAATCAGCTTATTTGTTTTATTTATTAAAACCTTGCAAAGCCTTTTGGCGTTCTTCCACTTGACCTTTAGCATCCAATTTATTGCCAGCGTAGACAGCTGTTTCCCATGATCCGTACATTGGATTTGGGAAGATGATGAATTTTTCACCGAATTCTTTTTGCAATTCTTCAAGTTGTTTATCACGGTCAGATTCAGAAATCTTCGAAAAATCTGCAAAGTCTACGAGGTTATCACCAAATAGTAATACTAGATTAGTTTTCTCTTGAACTGCTTGGCGACGCCCTTCTTTGGATTTTACACCACTTTCTAAGAGCATGAGGTGATCACGCCCTTGTACAGGGATTCCTTCGTTTTCTAGATTTTTAATCGTAGCATCTATTTGATTAACTGAGCGGTCAGAAATATAGTAAATTTGGATGCCGTTTTGATTGGCAAATTGAAGAAACGTCTTGGCTCCTGGGACGGCTTTTGCTGCAGCTTTTTGAACCCAAATATCCCAATTTTCAGGTGTGAATGCTGTTCCGTCTTTGATATTTTGAACTTGATAAGGACTATTATCTAAGACTGTTTCATCTAAGTCCAAAATGATTGAATAAGGCTTGTCTGATTCTGTTTTCAGTAATTCCTTTAGACGATCTGTGGCAACATTATAACCTTGTAGATACAAGGCTTTGGTTTCAGCTGATTTTTGATACCAAAGGGTTGACATAGTATTTTCTCTTGACCGTAGTTGGTCATATGTCATTGTAATCTGATTATCAGATGAGCTCTTATTGCTTGTCTGTGTTTCTGTAGACTTTGTTGCACAACTAGATAATAAGACGACAGATGCAAGTGCAGAAAGGATTGTAACAGTAGTTTTTGCTGATTTCATGAAATATCTCCTATTCATTAATTTCATAAATAGTATAGCACGAGAGAAAAGTTAAGGCAAGTCATTCTCTGACTATGGATGAAGATTCTATAGAAGTTAATGCAGTGAAAAAAAGAGATTACTAACTTGAAATGCAGTTTCACCTCTAATTATTGACATTTCAGGAAAAATCGCAGTAAAAACGGCACAGCCTTCTTTAAATGTGATATAATACTAGAAAAATACTTGTGGAGGTTCCATTATGGCAATATTTTTCATGATTTTTCTGATTGTTTGTGTGCTCCTATTGGTGATAGTCACACTGAGTACAGTTTATGTGGTTCGTCAGCAGTCGGTGGCGATTATTGAACGCTTTGGGAAATACCAAAAGGTTTCCAACAGCGGTATTCATATTCGCTTGCCTTTTGGGATTGACTCGATTGCAGCACGCATTCAGTTGCGCTTGCTGCAAAGTGATATTGTGGTTGAGACCAAGACCAAGGACAATGTGTTCGTGATGATGAATGTAGCGACTCAGTACCGTGTCAATGAGCAGAGCGTGACAGATGCCTACTATAAACTCATGCGTCCAGAATCTCAGATTAAATCTTATATCGAAGATGCTCTTCGCTCTTCTGTTCCCAAATTAACCTTGGACGAATTGTTTGAGAAAAAAGATGAGATTGCCCTTGAAGTTCAACACCAAGTAGCAGAAGAAATGACCACTTACGGCTACATTATCGTGAAAACCTTGATTACTAAGGTGGAGCCAGATGCAGAAGTTAAGCAATCCATGAATGAAATCAATGCGGCGCAACGCAAACGGGTCGCAGCGCAAGAATTGGCAGAAGCCGATAAGATTAAAATTGTCACTGCAGCTGAAGCCGAAGCAGAAAAAGACCGCCTTCATGGTGTGGGGATTGCCCAACAACGTAAGGCGATTGTGGATGGATTGGCAGAATCTATCACCGAACTCAAGGAAGCCAATGTTGGCATGACAGAAGAACAAATCATGTCCATCCTTTTGACCAACCAGTATTTGGATACCTTGAACACCTTTGCCTCTAAAGGAAATCAAACCATCTTTTTACCAAATACTCCAAATGGTGTGGATGATATCCGTACACAAATCTTGTCAGCTCTTCGCGCTGAGAAGAAATAATAGACTAAAGAGCTTGGCAACAGGCTCTTTTTGCATTGCGTTTATTAAGAAAAACAAAAAATATTGATATACATTTATACTCAATGAAA
>NZ_VMLH01000095.1:0-2038 GCF_013276595.1 Streptococcus sp. 10824 | reverse complement strand
TACCTACGGCAAGGCGACGCTGACGTGGTTTGAAGAGATTTTCGAAGAGTATTAAATAAAAATTATTGTATGTTGTTGCCCTTAACTTGGAATGATAAGGGAATAACTAGAAAGATTTGTGAATATAGACTATTTCTGATATACTAAATATACAGTAATAATGAATGATGGGAGATGGGATGGAAGAATTTCAATTTGAGAGAAAGCAGCGTTTTTCTTTGAGGAAATATGCAATAGGAGCTTGCTCGGTCTTGCTAGGAACGAGTTTATTTTTTGCTGGTATGGGTGCTCAACCTGTACAGGCTACCGCAACGAGTTCAACACTAATTTCAAGTCATTATTTGGATGAGCAGGATTTACCTGAAAAGCTGAAATCTGAGTTGCAATGGTTTGAAGAAAATAAAATTGAGGTAAAAGAGGGAAAAGAATACTACTTTATCTATCGAAAATTGGCTACAAGATTACCAGAAACAGGTCTTTTTTCTAATGATGGGATGTTTATCTTGGGAGCAGGATTATTATTGCTTTCCTTCACTTTAATCAAGAGAAAAAGGGGAGCGTCTTACTTCCTTGTGACAGTCTTTGCTGTTGGTGGCTGGGTAGCATCCATCTCTGCTTTAGAAAATTTGGTAGAATTGCAACCAGCCCTTGTTAAGAGAGTAGAAGGTCAGTTTCTACCAAGTCCTGAAAGAGTCCAAGGATACGAATTTACGGGATATTATTTGGTAAGAGATAGTGCTAGTAAGGAACTTTCTGTTGATAAGGTAGAGTCGCCAGCATTATCTCAAAAGGAGGAAAGTTCAGAACCTCAATCTAAGAAGATTGTACCACAGACTGCATCTCATTTTAGCTCGACTGAAGACCTTGTGCAATCTCCTCAACCATCCTACGCAGTTGAGAAAATTGTTGAAGCTCCTGATGAAATTGTGCCTATAGGGCCTAAGGAAGAAGTTGCAGGAAATCCCAAAGTAGAACAACCGAAAGCAGAAGATAATAGTGATTATAAAACAAGTCCTGAGGAAGGTGTGTTAAATGCCACAGTAGAGAAACCAGAATTGCTAATCACTACAGAGGAGGTTGTTTTCCAAACGATAGAACAAGAAGATGCAACCTTAGCTAAAGGGCAAACTAAAGTTGTTCAAGAAGGTGTTGTTGGTGAACGCACCATCTATACGGAAGTCACTATCGTTAATGGGGAAAAATCTAGCAAAGTTATAGAAAATATAATCACAAAAGATCCGGTGGACAAGGTGATTGTAGTTGGGACTAAGGAAGAAGTTGCACCAAAACCAACACAACCTGTAACTCCAGATCTAGAGGAAAGTAGACCAGTTCAACCTGAAAAAACTCCAATAGTAGAGAATGAAACAGAGACAAAACCAGCTGATGGAATAGGACAATCAAGACCAGGAGCAGAAGAAACGCCGGGTACAGAAGCAACACCAGGAGAGAAACAAACACCTGACAAACCCAAAGCCGAGCCGAAGCAACCAGAACCAGCAAGCCCAGCCGTGGAATCAGGGGGTGAGGAAAATCAAACTCATGCCCCACAAGGTACTGAGTCTAATCAACCATCTAAAGAAACTGCTGAGACCAAAGATTCTGAACCAGCAATCCCAGCCGTGGAATCAGGGGGCGAGGAGAATCAAACTCATGTCCAACAAGGTACTGAGTCTAAGCCACCATCTAAAGAAACTGCTGAGACCAAAGATTCTGAACCAGCAACCCCAGCCGTGGAATCAGGACGCGAAGAAGATCAATCTCTTGCGGAACAAAAGGGTGAGGAGAAACAGCTGGAGAATTCAGTTGAGGGGGTAAAAGATGTTGGTGAGTCTGCCCCACAAGGTACTGAGTCCCAGCCACCATCTAAAGTAGCTGCTGAGACCAAAGATTCTGAGCCAGAAAGCCCAGCCATGGAATCAGGGGGCGAGGAGAATCAAACTCTTGCCCCACAAGGTACTGAGTCTAATCATCCATCTAAAGTAGCTGCTGAGACCAAAGATTCTGAGCCAGAAACCCCAGCCATGGAATCAGGGGG
>NZ_VMLH01000094.1:0-11324 GCF_013276595.1 Streptococcus sp. 10824 | reverse complement strand
TCTAATCATCCATCTAAAGCAACTGCTGAGACCAAAGATTCTGAACCAGCAACCCCAGCCATGGAATCAGGACGCGAAGAAGATCAATCTCCTGCGGAACAAAAGGGTGAGGAGAACCAGCTGGAGAATCCAGTTGAGGGGGTAAAGGATGTTGGTGAGTCTGCCCCACAAGAACCCCAAAAACAACCAGAACAACCAGAACAAACGGCTCCATCTCCAGAGGTCAACCCAAGTCAAGGAAACGAACCAGAATCAGCTGTTCAGCCTGAACCCTTATCTCCCCAAGAACAGTCAGATTCACAAGAGCAACCAACTGTCCCAAGTCCAGTAACGAAAGAAAAAGTATTGGAATATAAAACAACATATAAAGCTTCACCAGCCTTAAATTACAAAGAGCAACGAGTAGAAGTAGCAGGCGAAAATGGTAAGGAAGTGACAACTACTTCTTACAGTTTTGATGAAAGTACTGGGAAAATAGTAGAAAACACTTCAACAAAAATAGAAAAACATCCAGTAGATAGAGTTGTTAAGGTTGGAAATGTAGAAGAAACAAGATCAACAACCAAAAGACGTGAACAGTTTATCGCGGATGAGTCACTTGATAAAGAGGTTAAAGTAGTTAGAGAACAAGGTCAAGATGAAGAAACAACGACTATAAGTGTTTATAAAGTAAATTCGACGACAGGAGAATTAACTGATCCAGAAGTTTCAACAAAAGTAGCCAAAGCAATGCAAGCGAAAATAACGGCAGTAGGAACAAAACCAACAGTTCAATCACAAGAAATTCCTTTTAAGACAATTTATAAAGCATCGTCAGATTTAAGTTACAATGTGCAACAAGAAGAAACACCAGGGGAGAATGGTAGCTCAGTATCAACTACAACATACACAGTAAATCAAGAAACAGGAGCTATCTCAGAAGAAACTACAACAGAAAACACTCCAGCTAAAGACAAAATAGTAAAAGTTGGAAATGTAGAAAAGATCGTGTCACCTATAGAAATCACCGAGTTGAGAAAAGATAACCCTGAACTTCCAAAAGGAAAAGAAGAGGTTGAAGATGCAGGTGAGCAAGGGGAAACAACCGTCACTAAAACTTATGAAGTTAATCCGGAGACAGGAGAGTTAACAAATCCAATTGAGAAAACTGAAATAACTAAAGCTATGCGACAAAAAGTAATCTTGGTTGGTACTAAAGAAGACACTCAAATTCCTCAGACCAAAGTAGAGACCAAAGCTGTTCCTTATGAAACCATTTATGAAAAGAATGAAGCGCTAGACCACGGCGTTACAAGAGTAAAAATTTCGGGTGTTGAGGGACAAGAACAAGTTACTACTACCTATACCAAAAATCAAGCAAGTGGCAATATTTCTGAGAGTAAAACTGTCAAAATAGTAGCCAACAAAGTTGATCAAGTTGTAGAAGTTGGAACTAAACCGAGTGTTGAAACCACTGTCCTATCTCATAAAATGATCTACCAGGTGAATCCTGCTTTGGAGTTCAGAAAAGAGGAAGTAGCGGTTGCAGGGCGTGATGGTTCGGTGGAAACTAGGACGACTTATCAACTAGACCAGGCAACAGGTCAGGTGACGGTATCTGACACCACTAGACAAGTAAATCCAGCAGTCGATAAAGTGATTCAAGTTGGTAATGTGGAAAAAGTAATACAACCGATTGCTGTTACTGAGGAACGAAGAGAGGATTCTTCTCTTGCTAAAAAGATGGAAAAGGTAGCCTCTGAAGGAGAAGTTGGTGAGAATACACTGACCAGAACCTACGCTATCAATGAACAAACTGGTGAATTGGTTAATCCTCGAGAAGTGAGTCAAATAACAAAACCAATGAAACCGAGAGTTGTTTTAGTTGGTAGTCAGGAGGATAAACCACACATCCTTCCAACAAATAGTGAGAGAGAAGATGCTGTGGATGTGTCTGCTCTGACCACAAGCGCGAGGTCAGTAGACTTCTTACATGACAGTAAACTAAAAGCACAGTTAGAGCCTACCTATGATCCTCGAGATATTATAACAAGGAGAATTGCGCTCAGAAAAACACACCCAAATATCACTGACCAAGAGGTCAAAGATATGTTGCGCATAGAGTATCTTCAAAAACTGTCAATCCAAGAAAGCTTTGATCAGACGAAGAGGCAAGCTGAGTCAAGTTTCAAAAAGATTGCCTCGCATACATTAGGAATTATAGGAGATACCCCTGAAAATCGCAGCAAGGTCAAACAAGAGCTGGAGCAATACAAAGAGCAGATTTTGTTGGGACTGTCTTATATCAATCGTTTTTATAATATTCAATTTGGGGACACGAATATTCGTGATATTCTGGCCTTTAATCCAAGCTCATTTGGTAATAAGACAATGACAGCCTTGGATAGTTTGAAAAAATTAGGATCCATGTCTTATGAAGAGATGAAATTGACCAATAGTCCTCAAACATTTACAAAGTATTTATCTACCATTACAGGTAAGGCTAGCTTGAAGGAATTTTTAGACAGCAATCGCCAACTCTTTACGTCAGATGATGCGGATACCTGGCTTAAAAAATCTAGCCAAGCTATGATTGTTGAAAAACCATCTAAGGAAAATCCTTCAGCGCATGTCGGGCTGTATAGCAAGTTGACAGCTGGGGAAAAGGATCCTCGTAAACAAGAGGCTAATATGGCTGCTATTTTGGGACTTTTGAATGTGAAAGAACCAAATGTTTATGTGATTAGTAATATGGCGACGATTACTTACGGTAATATTGGTTCCTATATAGATACTTCTCTCGCCCAGTCTAATCCAACTAAGTACCAGGCTGAGCTTGCTAGAGTCAAGTCTTTAATTGAAAAGGCGGCTGTACAACAAGCCAACTATGTCGATACTCTTTATCGTATAACAAAACCAGAAAATCGTGATAAGTTGCTGACAAATCGCTTGATTATTGATACGATGAAGAAATATACAAGTAATCCGAATGCCCAGATTGATAGCACTTGGTCACCAGCTACTGGTAGTGGAGCTGATAAGGGGGTCGACCAGTTTATGACTCCTATGAATTACTATTCTCCAGTAAGTAAGGTGGGAGCTGAGGCTAATGGATTAGGTGTCCGTTACTTTATAGATAGAGTTCTGGATGATAGAGGTTCAGCGACTTATTCTCATGAAATGACGCACTTACTAGATAGAACGGTCTTGTTTAATAATCACGGTCGTCGAGATGGTACAGCCGCAGAGTTTTATGCGCGTGGTATTTTTGAAAACTCCTATAATCCAGAAAAGGATACTTATTTCAATCTCAACTTTGTATATGATGAGAGTGATAAGGATGGATTTTACAATAAGACACCTGATCGATTTAAAACGGCAGAAGATTTGCAATCTTACATGAAGGGAAGTTTTGATGTCCTTTATACTCTAGATTATCTAGAAGCTGAGGCAACGAAAAATCTAACTGATGAAGAAAAAACTAAATATTTCAAGAAAATAGTTCCGATTAGTTCACCATTTAGAAGATGGATAGATTACCGTAATACAGCAGTTAAACCGACTCATAAGAGTGAGGAGATTCAAGCTCTGACCTTAGAAGATGCCAAAAAATTGACAGATATTGATAGTTTGATTGACAATCATATCCTGGTCAATCGTTATATCATTGCTGGTTTTAAGGATAAAGATAAAATTGCACCAAATGGTTACTATACCGTTGATATGTTTGATACCATTTATGGTGTTAGTCAAAATGACTCTGGTATGAGTGGGGACATCACCTTTAGAAAACAAGCCTTTGAATTGATGGCTGCTTTGGGCTACTATGAAGGATTTGTTCCTTATGTATCAAATCAGTTTAAAGAAGAAGCTGAAGCAGAGGGAGTACCGTTATCAGATAAATATATTTTTGATAAAATTCTAGGAAAAACATATGCTGAGTTCAAAAAAGAGCAAATAAATGAGCGTGTTGAGAAATTAGGTAAGTTAACACCAATTACTATAAATTACAACGGAAAAGAAGAAGTGATTGATAGTAAAGAAAAATTACAAGAGCTTATGAATAAAGCTGTTAAAGAGGAACTTGCTCAAATAAAAGCAGGCAATACCACGGCTCAAAAGTTTGAGTTTATCGAAACTCCAGTTCAAAAACTGAAAAAAGCGATTTATAAAGCTCATCTCAAAGCTTCAGATGACTTTAGACAGTCGATTTACAATAGTTAAGACAAAAGGGACATCTCTCTGGAATGAACATTCAGAGAGGTGTTTTTTGCGCTCTTGTAAGGTTTGACCTTATTTCTTGAAAATGACAGTTTGCTTGAACATGGAGTGATGTTCAGACTTTTCCACAAATTATAGAATCTTTTCTGAGTATTTAGGGAGTGATAGAGGAAATCTTGAAAGCGCTTTTGTTTTGTGCTATAGTCAAGTAAATCGAGTCGTTTAAAGAGGAATGCTTGTATGAGAAGAGAAGAAGTTTTACGAAATCACTGGTTTTTTAGCCAAGAGGTGGGGAAGGAAGAGGCCTTGGCGTCGGATTTTCAGAGGGGAAATTGGCAGGCCATTCAAGTGCCACATGACTGGAGTATTTACAATGATTTTGACCAGTATTCGCCAGCGCAAAATGAGGGTGGTCAGTTAAACGGGGGTCAAGCCTGGTATCGGACGCAGTTTTACTTGGAAGAAGATGCCAGTCTTGTATCGGTGCGTTTGCTCTTTGACGGGGTTTACATGAATGCCCAAGTCTATATCAACGGGCAAGTGCTGGGCTATTATCCCAATGGCTATACACCCTTTTCTTATGATATCACGCCTTATCTAAGAAATGATGGGACGGCCAACCAGCTTGCGGTTTTTGTGGAAAATCAGCAACCTAGCAGTCGTTGGTACTCTGGTAGCGGTATTTACCGAGAAGTAAAATTATTGATGACAGATTCGGTGCATCTGGATTTATATGGGATTAAGATAGAAAGTCCCAAGCTAAAGGAACAAAGAGATGAATGGGTGGAAACTCAGCTTACAAGTAAGGTTTCAAATGATGGGCCTCAGTCCGTGTCGGTGTATTTGGAACAGAGTATCTGGTATGATGGCCAACAGCTGTCAGACTGGCAGGCGACAGACTCTCTAGTGATTGAAGCTGGGGACAAATATTCTTTCCAACAAGCCATATCAATTTTCCAACCTTTGCTTTGGGATATTGATCATCCTCACCTTTACCAATTGAAGACTCGCCTTTACAAAAATGGCATTTTGGTTGATGAAGAAGAGGAGACTTTTGGTTACCGTTATATGGATTGGCAAGCGGATAAGGGTTTCTTTCTAAATGGTCGCTGGTTGAAGATTCATGGGGTTTGTTTGCACCATGACTACGGAGCGCTGGGAGCTGTGGAAAACAGGTCAGCTGCCGAGAGACGCTTGCGCCAGATGAAGGAAATGGGCGTCAATGCTATTCGAATCACGCATAATCCAGCCAGTAGCATTTTGCTGGATGTGGCTGCCAAAATGGGCCTACTCATCCAAGAAGAAGCCTTTGATACCTGGTATGGAGGCAAGAAAGAATATGACTATGGTCGCTTTTTTGAGGAAGAAGCGACTCATCCAGAAGCGAAAGCAGGCGATTTCTGGTCAGATTACGATTTGCGCACCATGATTGAGCGTGGCAAGAACAATCCAGCGATTTTTATGTGGTCCTTGGGAAATGAAGTCAGCGAAGCAAATGGAGATGCTCATTCATTGAAGACTATCAAACGCTTGCTGGGAAGGGTTAAGGAAGTGGATGATAGCCGTTTTGTGACCATGGGAATGGACGAGTTTCGCTTTGGAGATGGGTCTGGAGGCCATGAAAAGATAGCCGATTTGCTGGATGTGGTAGGCTTGAATTACTCGGAAGACAATATTGATGGGATTCGCAAAAGACATCCTAAGTGGCGACTTTATGGATCTGAAACCTCATCGGCTACAAGGACGCGTGACAGCTATTTTCGCCCAGATAAGGAATGGGTTGGGGATAATCGCCGCGTGCGGAATTTTGAACAGTCAGACTATGGCAATGATCGAGTTCCTTGGGGGAAGACAGCGACGGCTTCTTGGATAGCAGATAGAAATCGGCTAGACTATGCGGGTCAGTTTATCTGGACAGGAGTGGATTATATTGGTGAGCCCACTCCTTGGCACAATCAAAATGACATGCCTGTAAAGAGTTCCTATTTTGGGCTTGTGGATACGGCAGGGATTCCTAAAAATGACTATTATTTCTATCAAAGTCAGTGGTTGGACCTAGATCAGTATCCCATGGTTCATATCCTACCCCATTGGAATTGGGAAATCCACAAGAGTTATCAACAAGTTGTGGATAAGTATGGGGATATCCCTGTTCGAGTGTATTCAAATGCCCGTTCTGTAGAGCTATTTCTCAATGGAAAATCCCAAGGTAGGAAGACCTTTCAGGAAAAATGGACTTCAGACGGTCGAAGATACCAGGAGGGACAAGGTTCTGACCAGCTCTATCTAGAATGGCGATTGGCTTATCAACCGGGAGAATTGCGTGCTGTGGCCTATGACCGTCAAGGTCAGCTTGTGGCAGAAGATAGGGTGGTGACTGCAGGTAAGCCAGCCAAAATCGGGCTACATGCTGAGAAGACAAAACTGGAGCCAGATGGGCAAGACCTCCTCTATCTCTATTTTGATGTATTGGACAAGGATGGAAATTGGGTGCCGACTGCTTCCAATCAGCTTCATTTTGAAATTGAAGGCCCTGCTCTTATTGTAGGTGTGGATAATGGTAGGCAGGCCAGTCGTGAACGTTACCAAGCCCAGAAAAATGGTCGGTTTAAGCGGAAAGCCTTTCATGGCAGAGGTGTCCTCTTAGTTCAGAGCTTGGAGCGGGTAGGTCAAGTGAGAGTAAAGGCCAGTGCCAGAGGGCTAGAGCCGGCAAGTTTCGATCTCTTAGTGGGAGAGGATTTGGCTTGCCAGTCAGTGAAAAATCAGCGCTTATTTGAGATTCGAGTGGACAAGCAGGCAGGATTACAAGAAGGGGATTCCCCAGCTATTGGACTTTATCCACAAACTGTGGATAACCTTGTGAACAAGGTGGGGAATAGTGAAGTGATTTGGGAGACGAGTGGTAGTGCCCACGCCATTATCAAGCAGGGAGTGCTTCATTGCTTGTCTGCAGGCGACTTGGTTATCAGTGCTATTTATCAAGGAAAGACCTATCAAACTCATTTGCAGGTGGCAGAAAATACCTCACTAGGGCAGGCAGTTTTTGTACGACCACTTCGCTTGTATACAGCTAAGGGGACTTATCCACATCTTCCATCTTCAGTTTTGGTGGACTATGAGTCTGGCGGTGCAAAACGAGTCAAGGTTGTTTGGGAGGCAATCTCCGAAGAAGATATGGCAAGCTTTCATGAGTTTATGGTATCTGGTCAGCTGGAAGGGCTGGATTTAAAGGCTTCTGCTCAGATTTGTGTCCAAGGGATTTGCGCTATTGAGACTGAAAGGATTTGGACGCTTGTCAAGGAAGCCCCACACCTACCAGACCGAGTTAAGCTAGTCTTATCAGATGGCAGACGAGATACGGCCAAGGTGACTTGGGATGAACTCGATCCTCAAGTCTATGCTCAGGTAGGAGAATGTATTCTTACAGGACAAGTAGCGGGCTGTGAGTTGCCAGCAACAGTCACCATTCATGTGACAGATGCCAGTGTAGATGGGGAAGTCATTTCCAATCAGTGGACAGGATCCAACCTGCCTCTGGTATTTGCTTCCCACTCAGAGCCTAATCACCCAGCCTCCTACCTCAATGACAAGGTCATTGCTCGGAAGAAATCGACAGCCAATACTTGGATTACCAAGTCAGAGCAAGCCAGCGTGGGTATTCTGTTTGGAGATGCAGGGATTTTAAAACCGCGATTTGTGGATAACCTGACCTTGTATTATGTCGAAAATCAAGACTACGTGGCGGTGGAGCCGACTTTTATTGATTATTATGTAGGGAATGAGCCTAGCTTGCCTCGGACTCCAAATCATTTGGATAAGGATTCTGCTCTCAAACAAGAGGAGAATTGGCGCCCTGTATCAGCTATCCGAAAAGTGTCAAGTGACAAGGATGAGGAGCTTCGTTTTGAATTTGACAAGGTGGAAACCTATGCCCTTCGTCTTCGATTTGAAAACTTGGCAAGCCCCCTAGCCTTAACAGAATTGCAAGTGTATGCCAAAAAAGTAAAGAAAAATGTAGATAGGAAGTAGTATGGTAAGAGCAATAAAACCGCATGGCCCCTTGCCTAGTCAGGCCCAGTTAGCGTATTTAGAGGATGAACTAGCAGCCTTTATCCATTTTGGGCCTAATACCTTTTATGACCAGGAATGGGGGACAGGTCAGGAGGATCCTGAACACTTTAACCCGACACAGTTAGATGCGCGTGAGTGGATTCGCGTGCTCAAGGAAACGGGCTTTAAGAAGTTGATTTTGGTGGTCAAGCACCACGATGGCTTTGTCCTCTATCCGACGGCTCACACAGATTATTCGGTTAAGGCCAGTCCTTGGAGGGATGGAGAGGGGGACTTGCTCCTTGAAGTATCCCAAGCTGCCACAGAGTTTGATATGGATATGGGGGTCTACCTGTCACCCTGGGATGCCCACAGCCCGCTCTATCATGTGGAGCGAGAGGCGGACTATAATGCCTATTATCTGGCTCAGCTGGAGGAAATCTTATCAAATCCTGCTTATGGTAATGCAGGAAAATTTGCTGAGGTCTGGATGGATGGAGCCAGAGGAGAGGGCGCGCAAAAGGTCAGTTATGAATTTGAAAAATGGTTTGAAACCATTCGTGACCTGCAGGGCGACTGCTTGATTTTTTCAACAGAAGGCACCAGCATTCGCTGGATTGGCAATGAACGAGGATATGCAGGTGATCCACTGTGGCAAAAGGTGGATCCTGACAGACTAGGAACAGAAGCAGAGCTGGACTATCTTCAGCACGGAGATCCTTCGGGCACGATTTTTTCGATCGGAGAGGCAGATGTTTCCATCCGGCCGGGTTGGTTTTACCATGAAGAGCAGGATCCTAAGTCACTTGAGGAGTTGGTCGAAATCTATTTTCACTCAGTGGGGAGGGGAACTCCACTCTTGCTTAATATTCCGCCGAATCAAGATGGGCTCTTTGATGCAAAGGATATTGAACGCCTCTATGAATTTGCGGCCTATCGCAATGAGCTCTATAAAGAAGACTTGGCTCTGGGAGCTGAGGTATCTGGTCCTGCTCTTTCCGCAGACTTTGCTTGTCGCCATTTGACAGACGGCCTTGAGACTAGCTCTTGGGCAAGCGATGTAGGCTTGCCTATCCAGTTAGAACTAGACTTAGGGGCGCCTAAAACTTTTGATGTAATTGAGTTAAGAGAAGATTTGAAGCTAGGGCAACGAATCGCTGCTTTTCATGTGCAAGTAGAGGTGGATGGTGTCTGGCAGGAGTTTGGCAGGGGCTTTACAGTTGGTCATAAGCGTCTCCTGCGAGGTCCGCTAGTAGAGGCACAGAAGGTGCGCGTGATGATTACAGAGGCACAATCTATGCCTGTATTGACCAAGATTTCACTCTATAAAACTCCTAGCTTATCACAAAAAGAAGTTGTTCAGGGCCTAGCATTTGCAGAAAAAAGTTTAACTGTGACAAAGGGAGAGGCTCTTCATTTTAGGATTGAACGTAGCGAAAGTGGCTCCTCTTTAGAGGCTAAGATTTCGATTCAACCGGGGACAGGTGTTCATGGTGTCGCCTATCAGGACGAGATTCAAGTCCTTCAATTCCAAACTGGAGAAAGCAAAAAAGATTTGTGCATACCAACCCTGTATTTTGTTGCTGATAAGACATTAGATTTCTATCTAAATCTGACTGTTAATGGACAGTTGGTTGATCAAGCTCATATTCTAGTTGAAACGAGATAAAATATCTTTACAATTCATTTCTTTTCCGAATAAATAGATAGTAGCAGTAAATCTAGTAAACCTAGATTTAAAAATGTGCTATAATGAAAGGAGAAGAAATATGACATTACGTCATCCGGGCATTAGCCCAACTAATGACTTGGTTGCTAAGAAAATTTTCAGCAACCCAGAAATCACTTGTCAGTTTATTCGCGATATGCTGGACTTGCCAGCCAAAAATGTGACCATTTTGGAGGGAAGCAACATTCACGTCTTGCCTTCCCTGCCGTACTCGGCACAGGATTTCTATACCAGTATAGATGTTTTAGCTGAACTAGATAATGGCACTCAAGTAATCATTGAGATTCAAGTCCATCATCAGAATTTTTTCATCAATCGCCTGTGGGCTTATTTGTGTAGTCAGGTCAATCAAAACCTAGAAAAAATTCGCCAACGTGAAGGTGACACCCACCAGAGTTACAAACACATTGCACCAGTATACGCTATCGCAATTGTGGACAGCAATTACTTTTCAGATGACCTAGCTTTTCATAGTTTTAGTATGCGCGAGGATACGACAGGTGAGGTTTTAACCATCACCAATAATGGACAAGAAAATCATCTGGTTAAGATGGCGTTCTTGGAACTAAAAAAATACAGAGAAACCAGCAAAGATAGCATTCGCAAACCATGGTTGGAGTTTTTTGGTAATAAGCCCTTTACTCAGGAACCCGAGCGAGCCATCAGCCAAGCAGATCAACTGCTGGATTACAAGAGCTGGTCCGAGGAGGACAGGGAGATGTTTAGTGAACAACGCAGACGCGAAGAACAAGCCTTGCTAGCGCAGGACTATGCCTTGGAGCAAGCTGAAGAAAAAGGGTTGGAGAGAGGTCGTGCAGAAGGTCTTGAACGTGGTCGAGCTGAGGGGATTGAACAAGGCATCGAAAAAGGTTTAGAGCGTGGACTTGAACGTGGTCGTGCAGAGGGGATTGAACAGGGCATCGAAAAAGGTTTAGAGCGTGGACTTGAACGTGGAAAACTTTTTGCCTTTCTGGATATGGTTCGCCAAGGACTTCTGACTTCCGAGGTTGCCAGCCATCAGCTGGGTATGAGCGTCGCTGAGTTTGAGTCGCTATTGAAAAAACATTACAAATAAAACATAAAAAATACAGAGAAACCAGCAAAGATAGCATTCGCAAGCCGTGGTTGGAGTTTTTTGGGAATAAACCTTTTACCCAGCAACCCGAGCGAGCTATCAGCCAGGCAGACCAACTGCTGGACTACAAGAGCTGGTCCGAGGAGGACAGGGAGATGTTTAGTGAACAACGCAGACGCGAAGAACAAGCCTTGCTAGCGCAGGACTATGCCTTGGAACAAGCTGAAGAAAAAGGGTTGGAGAGAGGTCGTGCAGAAGGTCTTGAACGTG
>NZ_VMLH01000093.1:0-4722 GCF_013276595.1 Streptococcus sp. 10824 | reverse complement strand
CAACAAGGAACCTAGGTCGTTAGTCTTTGGTTTGTCGGTCAGCTGAACAAAGTTCAGACTGAACCGCCTTAACCAGTCTAACTTGACCTAGCTTATTGTCAAATAGCTTTCACGGCATAAATCGCTCAGATACTCCGCCCTTTTGTAGGCTCATGTCTTTTCCTAGACAGTTCTCGTGTCTCTCTTAAGTTTTCTAAACGCTTATTGAGGCTGGTTACTTCTTTTTCTGTTATGACTTCAGAAAGGTCATCTAAGAGATTTTTAGAAACTTTCAACTCCCTGTTTTCTAGCTTTAATGCTTTGTTTTCAGTCTCTAATTGCTGATTTTTCCATTCTGCATGAGATAGGCTATTTTCAAGCCTACTCTTTGCTTCTTTCATGCCTGCTAGTGCATTTCTAAGTAACTCATTTTGATTGACCGCCTGCTCCAGCTTCTCTACAACATCAGACACAAACGTCTTCAGTCGTCCAACAAAATCCGAAGTAAAATTAAAGCCATCGCCAAACAGTTTAGGAGTAGCATTTTCTAATTCTTCCTGCAACTCTTTGGCAACTCGACGTCTATCTAAATCTCTATACGAAATTTTCGATAAGTTACTTGATTGTTCCACCAAAAGTTGCGTTTTTTCTCTATGAGCTCTCTCCAGACGAACCACATCATCGCTCAGACGCTTAGAATCGCTTTTTAACCCCTTTATTTCCTCCTGACGACTATTTACCTCAGAATTTACCTCAGATAGCTCTGAGAGCCTCTCAGAAGCCTCAGAATCGATTTTACCGTATTCGTCAATCTTTTTCTCAAGGACACCCTCTAAACGTCCTAAATCTGCCCTTAAATCGTTTCTATGAGTGTCTAGCCATTTGAAACGCTCTTCCAACGTCGCTTCTCGGATGTTAAATGTCACGTCTGAATCTGCAAACAAAGAACCTATGTCCTCATAATCTTGAATTTCTGACATTGTTGCAGGTCTACGTTCTTCCGTATGCCAATATTTTGGCGCTCCTAAATCTAGCAATTCCTGATTAAGAGCTTCACGCCCCATTTTTTCCTTGTAGTCCGCCACACTCAAATGCTGTTCTTTGCTATCTCGCTTTCCACGTTGCAACTCAAAACCATGCTCATTCATGTACTTTGGCAAATCTTCCTGAATATGCTTTAGCTCCTCACGGTTAAACATAACCTTTGATGACAGCTTACCATTTCTCATTGGCACAATCCCTAAGTGCATGTGTGGGGTACTCTCATCAAGATGTACACTGGCATAAGCAACGTTGGTTTCTCCGTAATTCTCCGCGAAGTAGTTTTTAGCCGTTTCAAAAAATTTTCTCGTCTGCTCCTGGCCCAACTTTTCAAAAAAATCTTTATCTGACGTAATAATCCATTCATCACACAAAACAGCGTCTTTCCGTATCCCACGTTTAGAACTCTTGTTCTCGTTCACATAGTCCTTAATTTGCCGTTCATACGACACAGAGCGGTCACGATCCGTCAACTCATAGTTGAGGTGTGACCTGCTCGTGTCGATGTCTTTGTTTGAGTGCTTTTCAAAAATCCGTTCATTGTGCTTATATGCGCCACCCAAATTCCCAACTTTCATTTTCTGCATTCTCGCAACCATGTAGCTCATAACTTTTACCTCCTCAGGTGGGTCATTCGAGTAGCGAATGACAGACGAGCCGGCAAGCCTATTGCTCGTCTATTGTGATAACATTCTAGCTAGAATTTTAGCACAAATTTCGGCTAACTTCCATGTAAAGTATAACACATTATACTTTACTTCGTAAAAGTGCGTTCTCCGAAGGCTCTTGCAGAGAGCTAGTCCGCCCACTTTATGCCAGGGCGAACTACAAAAAAAGCCCTCGAATCGCAAGGGCATTTTTTGAAAAATTGGGCGACTTCGATAAGTCCCCCAAAGTCATTTTTTCAAAATGACAGTCGGACGGCTTCGCTATTGTCCGACCAAAAAATCAAAGTAAACATAGTTGAGAAAATTATCTCCATAGGAAACATTGATACTATCAACTCCACACATCCTACATAGACAGTTTCCATTATATTTTTTAATATTCTTCAAAACTATATCTTATACAAATTATTTAATCTTTCTAACTCTAATACATTCATACATACTTCTACTCCAGTAACTCCCCCCTTACTATGAATAACCCCACAAGAAAACACAATCCTCTCCTTACTCAAAATATTTGACAACACTACTAATGATTCTAAAATATAATCCTTTATAATAATAAAACTATTATTTTCATCCTTAGCAAACTCTATAAATCCAATATCCTTACACCTATCACCAAGATGAAACCTAAGTGATTTCAAAAAATAATCAAAAAAAACATCACCCTTCATAGAAAACCCTTTCATTTTTAAAAATATTCTGATATAATCATACAAAAAATAAAGGAGAACTACCATGAAAAAACTTATTTTATTTATAACTACCTTTCTCACTCTTCTTTCATTTACTGTTACAACATATGCCGAAACTCCAAAAGCAAACCAAATCACCCCATATTCTACTGCAACTGGAAATGGTGGAGTTTCCAAAATAGAAATTTATGATAACCGAAGTAGAGCATGGTGGTACGCACGACCTTATACTAAAAGCTCTTATCAATTCTCTGGAGGAGTTCGTATTACATTAACAAATGGCCGTACCTTATATTACCCGGTAAGCGGTCAAGGTAGGGCAGGACAATCAGTTAGTGGTTCAATATATGTAAGCGGAAAAATAAAAAGAGTAACTTTTACAGGTGTAGCTTACGGCCCTGGTGGAATACAAATAGCACTTCCTCAATCAGAAACAAATAATTACAGTAGTGGTGGTTCAGGGATGAGCATACCGAACCCTGAAATTCTATACGAAGAATAATTCACTAACAAGAAAGAGACTGGGACAATTTTGTCCCAGTCTCTTTAAATTTCATCAACATCGAGCTGCTTTTTCATCTCAATAGCATCTTTTTACTCATAAATTAGATATAAACAAGTGTTTTCCATGACAGTTACAACCATTTGAACCATACTTAGATTTTTGAACAGTGCTTAATCTAAAAAATCATAAATATCTGTCTGTCGACTTCTTTCTTCAGCTTGCTTGATTATCTCTGCAGTTGGTACTTGTCGATTATCAGTAATCTGCATTTCATAGCCTATGACCTTTCGGCCATTTTTAACTACGTTTAGATAAACATCTACCCCTAATTTTTTCTCTAGCTCTTCTGCCCCAACTTTCAGACAGTTCCTTGCAAAGATTGCAGGGGGCATTCTTCTCTCTTCCCCTAAAAACCAATCTTGCCAATCGTCTAAATCTCCTTGAATGGTTGTGACACGTTGATTTTTAAAGCGATTTGCTTCCCACAATTTCATCAAAATAATGGCATACTTTGATTTGATTTGAGCTAACTCTGCCAATTTGAACGAGAAGAACTGGCTACGTAAAGCAAATACGTAAGGCGCAGCATCTTCTGAAAAGATAAATTCCACTTCGCCATTAGCTAAGAATTTAATTTTTCTAAATAACTGGGTCATCAATATCCCTTTAACGCCATTCTCAACGATTGGCAGATATAACGCAGTGTTTTCGTTTAGGGCTTTAAAGCCACGTGCCACACGCTCATAGTTTTTCCCTGAAGCGTTCAATCCAAAGTGCTTCAGCACCTCTTTTGCATTTGTCGTAAATGTATCTGTTGCAGTGCTTTCTTTGGTCACATAGCTAAAACAATAGTCCAGTAGCTTATGTTCAAAGGCTTTTAAATTCCCAAAGGCTTTGGCTAGGTCATTCGCTTGTACTACTAGATAATCTTGTCTAGACATCAAGCCCTCAAACGCATTTTCTGACTTCCCTTTTTTCATGGCTTAACCTCACGTACTTTTTTGTCATAAATGATTATATAATATTATATGACAAACTTCAAGTAATTTATTACTTTTTTGTCATGTATCACGTACTTTTTTGTCATGTATCACGTACTTTTTTGTCATGTATCACGTACTTTTTTGTCATGTATCACGTACTTTTTTGTCACTTATCTCCTCGCAAACCCTTGATAATACTGACTTTTTGACACCCCCAAAGTATATATAAAGTAAGTTATAAAGTAAGTATGAAAGTAACTCCTTTAAAAAAAATCCTTCATTTTTTTTTAATTTTTCAAAAAAAAAGACCCTATCGGGCCAATCTCTTAAAAATGCATCCGGGGTCTTTACAGCTCGAAGCTGAAGGCAGTCCCACACCCGACACAAAATAGTGCCCTTTGAGCTATCCGTTTCCAGTTGCCCGACCTATAAAGAGATTCACGCCACCGACCGTATCGCTGAGGCGCCTCAATTTGATTATATCACAAATGTCTATTTTTGACACCCATTATAAAACTATGTTATAATTTAATCAACAACAAGAGTAGTGAGTTCATCACGCTAAACGAAAAGCACCCTGTCCGCCAAGACTTAGGGTGCTTTTTTGCGCTAGCTACAACACACTAGCGTTCGTGAAAAGTGACACTATTTCTCGTTGTCATCGAAGCGCTTTTCAATCCACTTCATCCCATAGGCTTTCCCCAACTCGTACGCTAAGGGCAACACTACTCGGACAACAACAAGAAGAGTAATGAGTTCTAACAAGCTAAACACCTCCTTTCGAAGGCTTAGTGCCAGAATATTGCTATTATACCATGTCCGCTTGCTTTATTCCATGGTCTATTTGA
>NZ_VMLH01000092.1:0-2567 GCF_013276595.1 Streptococcus sp. 10824 | reverse complement strand
TTTGAATGTTTGGAACGCTTTTTTAAAACTAAATAACTATATCAAGCAGATAGTAAAGAACCTTGGGCCTACTACTGGTTAGGAATCACTGGAGGGAAAGCTCCTGATTTTTTTGCTCTTTCTCAAATTTCTGATCAATCCTATCTCATCCAATCTGAAACTTGTCATACCCAGACTACTGCAAAACTCATCTCAGACATTGTTCGCTTCGCTCAGATTACAAAATCCAATGAATTAGCTCAACTCCATATCATGGGACAACTCCATGAACTGATGTTTCATCTGGGAACTATTGCTCCCAATCAGAAAAAAGAATATTTCATCAACCTACCAACTCTATCTTGAATGCAAACGATTAATTGATAGCCACTATCCTCAATCACTTACAATTCAAGATTTAACAAAAGAACTATCCGTTCACAGAAGCTACTTATCAAGCGTATTCAAAGAATTTAATACCTTATCACCCAAAGAATACCTACTCTACGTTCGAATGCACCGAGCTAAACAACTTCTCGAAAATACCCAAGAGTCCATCAAGGTAATTGCATATTCGGTAGGTTTTTCAGATCCACTCCATTTTTCAAAAGCTTATAAACAATACTTAAATCAGACCCCAAGTCATACAAGAAAAGAATCCTCTCAATACCAACTAGTGAGAAAGGCAACACTATGAAATCCTACCAAGCTGTCTATCAGATTCTAGCTAAAGAAAACGACTATATCAGCGGAGAAAAGATTGCAGAAGAACTATCACTGACCCGAACATCAATTTGGAAAGCCATCAGGCGCCTAGAACAAGAAGGCATTGAAATTGATAGTATCAAAAACAAAGGATATAAACTGATGAATGGTGACCTTATTCTTCCAGAGATTCTAGAAGAAAATCTTCCAATTAAAATCAGTTTTAAACCCGAAACAAAATCAACACAACTCGATGCAAAAGAAGCAATTGATTTAGGCTATGAAGCAAACACCCTCTATCTAGCTTCCTATCAAATAGCAGGGCGTGGCCGTTTTCAACGCTCCTTCTACTCTCCTCAAGGTGGCATTTATATGACCCTCCATCTTAAACCAAATCTTCCCTATGACAAATTACCGTCCTACACACTACTTGTAGCTGGAGCTGTCTACAAAGCCATTAAGAACCTAACTTTAATAGATGTCGACATAAAATGGGTCAATGATATCTACCTAAACAATCATAAAATTGGAGGAATTCTCACTGAAGCAATGACCTCTGTAGAAACAGGCTTAGTCACAGATATCATTATTGGAGTAGGTATCAATTTCACTATTAAAGACTTCCCTCAGGAATTAAAAGAAAAAGCTGCTAGCTTATTTAAAACTACAGCTCCAATAACAAGGAATGAATTAATCATAGAAATCTGGCGTGCTTTCTTCGAAACACCAGCAGATGAGTTATTATACCTATATAAAAAACAGTCATTCGTTCTTGGAAAAGAAGTTACTTTCACACTAGATCAAAAAGACTACAAGGGACTTGCTAAAGACATCTCTGAAAGTGGAAAACTTTTGGTGCAATGTGATAACGGAAAAGAAATCTGGCTCAATAGCGGAGAAATTTCTCTCAAGAGTTGGAAGTAATAATAAATTAGAACAACCATAAAATCGACAATATATAAAGATTTTAGCTTTTCTTCAACCCACTACAGTTGACAAAGAGCCTGAAAACTTCAAAAAACGGATTTTTAGGCTCTGAACATCAAAAAAGAAAGGACGAAATTTGTCCTTTCTCGAGCTTAGCTGACTTCAACCCACTACAGTTGACAAAGAGCCAAATGAAAAAGAGAGTTACAAACTCTCATTAAAACGGAGAATAAGGGATTCGAACCCTTGCGCCAGTTACCCGACCTAACGATTTAGCAAACCGTCCTCTTCAGCCTCTTGAGTAATTCTCCAATTAATGGGCACGAGTGGACTCGAACCACCGACCTCACGCTTATCAGGCGTGCGCTCTAACCACCTGAGCTACGCGCCCAAGTTAAAAAACTTGGTAATTTGAACAAAGTTCAAAGCGGGTGACGAGAATCGAACTCGCGACAACAGCTTGGAAGGCTGTAGTTTTACCACTAAACTACACCCGCATAAATACTATCAATAAAATGGCGCGAGACGGAATCGAACCGCCGACACATGGAGCTTCAATCCATTGCTCTACCAACTGAGCTACCGAGCCTTATTGCGGGAGCAGGATTTGAACCTACGACCTTCGGGTTATGAGCCCGACGAGCCACCGAGCTGCTCCATCCCGCGTTAATAAAAAAGGAGGATGTGGGATTCGAACCCACGCACGCTTTTACACGCCTGACGGTTTTCAAGACCGTTCCCTTCAGCCGGACTTGGGTAATCCTCCAATATTCAAATGGACCTTGTAGGACTTGAACCTACGACCACTCGGTTATGAGCCGAGAGCTCTAACCAGCTGAGCTAAAGGTCCGACAAGATCATTATAGCGGCGAAGGGGATCGAACCCCCGACCTCCCGGGTATGAACCGGACGCTCTAGCCAGCTGAGCTACACCGCCATGAATCGGGAAGACAGGA
>NZ_VMLH01000091.1:0-12361 GCF_013276595.1 Streptococcus sp. 10824 | reverse complement strand
ATCTACAACCTCAAAAACATGTTTTGAGCAGCCTGCGGTTAGCTTCCTAGTTTGCTCTGTGATTTTCATTGAGTATTAGTTCAATATCTGAAAAAAAAGAACCTTGCAATGCAAGATTCTTTTAGTGTCTGACTTAAATAATTGTTCTTCTGGGAACTAAATCGAATTAAGCTTCGATTTCTGTAACCATACCTGAACCAACAGTACGTCCACCCTCACGGATAGAGAATGTAGTACCTTGTTCTACGGCGATTGGGTGGATCAACTCAACGTCGATTGTCACGTTATCACCAGGCATTACCATTTCAGTACCTGCTGGAAGTTCGATTGAACCTGTAACGTCAGTAGTACGGAAGTAGAATTGTGGACGGTAGTTGTTGAAGAATGGAGTGTGACGTCCACCTTCTTCTTTAGTAAGGATGTAGACTTCACCTTTGAATTTAGTGTGTGGGTTGATTGAACCTGGTTTAGCGATAACTTGTCCACGTTCGATTTCATCACGTTGAACACCACGAAGAAGGACACCTACGTTATCTCCGGCAAGACCTTCGTCAAGTTGTTTACGGAACATTTCAACACCAGTAACAACTGCTTTTTGAGTTTCTTCTTTGATACCAACGATTTCGATTTCGTCGTTGACTTTAACGATACCACGGTCGATACGTCCTGAAGCAACTGTACCACGTCCAGTGATTGAGAATACGTCCTCGACTGGAAGAAGCAATGGTTTGTCAGTGTCACGTTCTGGTTCTGGGATGTACTCATCAACTGTGTTCATCAATTCCATAACGATGTCTTCGTATTTAGAGTCACCTTCAAGGGCTTTAAGAGCTGAACCTTGGATAACTGGAAGATCGTCACCTGGGAAGTCATATTCTGACAATAGGTCACGGATTTCCATTTCAACCAATTCAAGCAATTCTTCGTCGTCAACCAAGTCAACTTTGTTCATGAAGACGATAAGGTGTTTAACACCAACCTGACGTGAAAGAAGGATGTGCTCACGAGTTTGTGGCATTGGTCCGTCAGTTGAAGCTACTACAAGGATAGCTCCGTCCATTTGAGCGGCACCAGTGATCATGTTTTTAACGTAGTCCGCGTGTCCTGGAGCGTCGATGTGAGCGTAGTGACGTTTTTCAGTTTCGTACTCAACGTGTGCAGTGTTGATAGTGATACCGCGTTCGCGTTCTTCTGGAGCAGCATCGATAGACGCATAGTCTTTAGGTTGGTTAACTGATGAAGGCAAGCGACGTGCCAAAACAGTTGTGATAGCTGCAGTTAGGGTAGTTTTACCGTGGTCAACGTGTCCGATAGTACCAATATTAACGTGTGGTTTACTACGATCGTATTTTTCTTTTGCCATTTGAGTAAAAGCCTCCAATAAAATATATTTTATAGATAGACAGTAGGCAATACAGTCTAACTTTCCTTACTATTTTATCAAATTTCAGCTAAATTGCAAGTGTTTTACAACGTTTTTGTGAATTATTCTTGGTAAAAATTTAACTAACTAATAGAAAGTACTAAATAGACTTATCCTTAAAGGAGTTTTCAGCATTATTCATCCACTCACTTGCTGAAAATGTAAACAATCTCTGGTTTATACTACAAAAGCAAACTAGGAAGCTAGGTAAAAGTTACTCACAACATCGGTTTAATACTCTTCGAAAATCTCTTCAAACCACGTCAGCATCGCCTTACCTTAGGTATAGTTGAGACTGGTCAAAAAGTCTTTGCAATCAGAAAAACATATAGTATCAGGTCTTGAGAGAAACCTTGGTACTATGCGTTTTATTGTGGGGAGATTTACTTCATTTTTTCCTAAAGTCGAGTTTTTGCCCAACCTCTTCATCTACAACCTCAAAACACTATTTTGAGCTGACTTCGTCANNTGCGGCTAGCTTCTTAGTTTGCCCTTTGATTTTCATTGAGTATAAAATTGCAGATAAAACGATAACAATCATAGGACTCAGCAGAGTCAATGTAGGTCGAAGAATAGCCCCCCTAATCGCTTATTTTATAGCAAAATGAAATAGAAACTGAACATTTTGTTGAGGAAGGCAAATCAATTCCTCACAATGTTCGAGAAAGAAGGGCGGACTATTCCAACTTCAACCCACTATAAAGCAGACTTACAAGATAGGGAACCCATCTCCGATAATATAATATATAGTAGAATGAAAACTGCACAATTTGATTGGGGAATTCAAACTAATTTCTCACAATGTTTGAGAAAAAGGGTCTATTATTTCAACTGCAACCTACTATAGCCCATTAAAGTTGGAATAACCCACTGAGACTTTTAAACCACTGCTGGAGAGGAGTTTGTGTCGATTTTCTTTCATTTCCCTGAAAAATCAAAAAGAGAGAACCAATCTGATCCTCTCTTACTTATAAATGGTGCTCACTCAAATGTTAAAGGAGCTATTTCTTAGAGATAAAGGAATTTGAATACAGCTACTGCCGCAATTGCTGCTGCAATAGGTGCTACTACTGGTACCCAAGAATACCACCATTTTGAATCGCCTTTATTCTCACCAAGAACTGATTTTGGAAGGAAAGCATGAAGGAGACGTGGCCCCAAGTCACGAGCTGGGTTCAAGGCAGGTCCTGTAGGTCCTCCAAGTGATGTTACCAAAGCCATAACGAGGAATCCAAGTGCCAAGTGAGCCACAGAAAGTCCTGAAGCAGTGTGTGGAGCCACCTGTGCTTTAATAGCCAAGTCAGAAAAATCAACTGTCTGTCCTGCTTGTGTTGCCATTTGTTTCATGTATTGAAGCACTTCAGCACCAAAGAAGTTTTTAGTCAAACCGAGAGCTGCAAAGAACAAAACAAATGAACCAACAAACTCATTAATCAAACCATTGACAGTTGCTGCATAGCGACTTTCTTTTGTACCATGGTCAATACTTGAAATAGTTGAGAAAGTTCCCAAGATGTTATTTGGGTTTTCAGTTTTCAAGTAGAATGGACGGTGTGTTGCCACAACTAAGGCTTGACCAAAGATAGCCCCCAAGACTTGCGCGATAATGTAAGGTACCACTTGTGCCCAAGGGAAAAGACCGCTAACTGCAAGTCCTAGAGTGAAAGCAGGGTTGATGTGGTTCCCAGATACGTTACCAAACATCAAGGCTGGAATCATAACCCCCATACCATAACCAACAGCGATGACGAGCCAGCCACTTTGGTGACCTTTCGTACCTTTAAGTTCAACGTTGGCAACTGCACCATTCCCAAGAATGATCAAAATGGCAGTTCCCAAAAATTCAGTGGCATACTTTAGTGCCCATGTGAAATCCATTTGCTAGATTCTCCTTAAAATTTTTTAGACATTCCTTATTTTATCAATTTTTACCCTATTTAGCAACTAGTTTCTGGAAATATTTTTAAAAAAATAGGATTCAGAGTTTCCCAGTCTAATGGACTTGTAAGCCTTTTTAATCTTCTCGAAAGACCTCGTTCTCAAAACCAGGAAAAAGCACACATCTGTGAGCTTTTCCTTGTTCCTAGATTCTAAAATCTATTATTTTTCATCTTCTTTTTTCTTGAAGAATCCTAATCCTAGACCAGCTAATAAGGTCATGATACCAGCGCTAGCCAAGGTAGCATTCGCTTCTGTACCTGTGTTTGGCAATTCCTCTCTTTTATTTGTCTCAGAAGTCGGAACTTCTGGGTCTGGACTCACTGGAATTTCAGTTTTTGGAGCACCTGGTTCTGGAGTTAGCTCTGGTATTGGAGTCTCTTGATTTGGTAGTTCTGGGTTTGGTGTCGGAACACTTGGATGCTCTGGATTTGGTTGTGGGTTTGGTTTGTCTGGAGTCGGTTCACCTGGAGCACCTGGTTCCTGAGGACTTGGAATTTCTGGTTTTTCTGGAATTGGTTTTTCTGGTCTTGATAAACGGTCATACCTTACCAAAATAGTCGTACCTTTTGAATCTGCTGTTACTTCTGCATTCGATACTTTTGGTAAATCTGGTTTACCATAATTTTCAATTTCTGGCGATACGACTTCGTCCCAGTTGCCTGTTGTCCATTCACCTTCTGTTACTTTACCTGTCACTTTGTTACGCTTGTTGGTTCGCGTTAAGGTGACGGTTTGCGTAACTGGTATTGCTACTTCTGTTGCTTCATTTTCTTTATCCACATACTTGATGGTACGGGTAACAGTTTTGCTTTCTTTAACATCTTCTGTAGCTTGTGGGTATTTCACTACTTCGGTTGTATCTGTAGTTGTTGATGTTACAGTTGCTTCCGCTACAGTTGCCTTATCTGGGGCGTCATAGTTGGTTACAGTTGGAGAGTCTTGAGAACCCCATGTACCTGTTGACCAGTCTCCTGCTGTTTCTTCACCTGTCACTTTATTACGCTTGTTGGTTCGCGTTAAGGTGACGGTTTGCGTAACGGGTGTTGCTACTTCTGTCGTTTCATCAGTCGCATCTACATACTTGATGGTACGGGTAACAGTTTTGCTTTCTTTAACATCTTCTGTAGCTTGTGGGTATTTCACTACTTCGGTTGTATCTGTAGTTGTTGATGTTACAGCTGTTTCCGCTACAGTTGCCTTATCTGGGGCGTCATAGTTGGTTACAGTTGGAGAGTCTTGAGAACCCCATGTACCTGTTGACCAGTCTCCTGCTGTTTCTTCACCTGTCACTTTATTACGCTTATTAGTTCTTGTTAGTTCAACTGTTTGCGTAACTGGGCTAGCTACTTCTGTCGTTTCATCAGTCGCATCTACATACTTGATGGTACGGGTAACAGTTTTGCTTTCTGTAACATCTTCTGTAGCTTGCGGGTATTTCACAACGACTGTCTCATCTGTGCTTGCGGATGTGACGGTCGCAGAAGAAACCGTAGCTGTTTCGGCTGGACCATAGTTTTCTACTGACGGTGAAGCTTTTTCGTCCCAGTTTCCTGTTGTCCATTCACCGTAGGTTACAACTCCTGTGACCTTGTTCTCAATTTTTGTACGGCTTAAGGTTACAGGTTGAACAACATCTTCTTTGACATTTTGGTTCGTAACTTTATCAACGTAATGAATGGTACGCGTTATAGTCTTCGTCTCAGTAGAGGTTGCTGTTTTGGGAACCACTGTTTCTTCAACATTCTCACGGTAGTAGTAGTTAACGGTTGCACCGTCTTCTGGTACAGTTCCTGTGGCATTTGCAGGAATTGCTACCAAGGTGTATGTTGTTTTCCTTGTGATAACTCGGTCTTCTTTGTCCTCAGTTGTTGTTTTTCCTTCAATAACTTTTGCTTCTGTAGTATACTCAGAACCTATCGCTAAATCAGCTTGTACAACAGACTCTGCCAACTTCTCTTGGGTACCTTCTTTATAGTAATTGGCTGTTACTGTAGCAGTAGTAGGCGCTTCACGTTCCTCATATACATAAGTTACCGTTCTTACCCCGCTTACGATATTTCCTTCAGTAGGGGCAGAATTTTCCCCCAAATCTCTTTTGACTCTATAATGTTTCCCATTAGTCGTTGAGATAGTGCTGAGTTTTTTATCTGTGACATTATAGCTAGTACCAATCAGTTGTTTTTTATTGGTAATGTAGGTTCCGTCACTTTCTTTTTCTCCAATTCCAGTATCATTTTTCAATGATAGCAAATGCCCTTGTTCATCAACATAGCGAACTTTCACATTTCCTGAGATTAGTTCTGCCAATTCTGAGGTTTTCTTCTTTTTCTTGATTTCTTCGGTTATTTTCTTTTTCTCTTCTTCGGGAATATTTAGTTTTGGAATAATTTTTTCAACAACGGTTCGTGATGGTTCCACAGTATCTTGGATGACTGAAAAGTCAGCGAGAATTGGAAGATTATACTGAACACGGTGACTTTGAGGATTTACCCCTACTCTGTCATTATTCTCTGAAAATACTTGTACGGTATAAGAAACAACATCTTTTGCTAATAAAACATCCCCAGTAGAGAAGTAGCCACCTTTTCCTAGATTGCTATCTCCAGGACCCACTGCGTCCTTAATCTTATCAGATAGTTGTTTATCAGTCAGTACATTCGTTCGCACAATTCCTTTGTCTACCCCTACAAAGTGTGAGAAATGTTTGAAGTCTTCAGAATCAGATCTAGCCCAACCTTTATTAAGGTTATTTGCTTTTGTATTTGTATTGTCTCTCTCAAAGGTTTGGGAATCAACACCATATGTATCTGCACTTGCAGTTGCTTCTATATCTGACCCTTGAATACCTGCTTCCTTACTACCATTTCTAGCGGCGAGATAGGTGTATTTTTCTGTTTCTACTTCTAGCTGATCATCCTTAACATGATAGGTAATTTTCTTAGCACCTGGTATAAGAGTCCTCAGTAGTTTATATACTCTGTCATCAGCTTTAGCTGGAGGAGTGCTTGAGTTTAGCCAAGTTGGGGTATTAGGAGTATCTTTATCAGCAACTTTCAATAAATTATTTAATTCGTTTGATAGCTTTGAAGTTGACTGAGATGTGCTTGTGAATGTTTTTCCCCACTCTGAATCTCTTTCTTTTGATTTTTCTATACTTAAGAAGTCTTCCGTAACATTTAATACAATATCGCCTTGTTTTTTAACTTCTTCCCTAGCTTCTGCTTCCAATTGATTGTACAGTTTGGTATCTTCTTCTGTATAATATCTTCTGGGTTTACGGTGTAATGGAGTAAATTTTATTTTCTCATTACGAATTTTATTAACACGAGATTTAAACTCATCTTTAAAAAATTTGGAAATTTGGAAATTCGCCAGTTCTACATTTAAACCTTTTTTGTACAAGTTTTCATTTTGAACGATTTCGGCTACACGGTGAATGGTTTCATCGTATACCGTCTTCTCTTGGCCAGCAGTATCCTTAGTTTTAATGACTACTCGATAGGTTCCTTTAGAACCATTAATATCTGAGATATATCCTGTCACAAATTCCACACGAACACGGCTTCCGAAGCCAGGAGAAAAGGCAGTAAACTGCTTCTCTATCCCATTATATCCAACTACACCTGGAGAATATTTATTATACTTATCTTTTTCTAAAAATGGGAGATTCTTAAATTCGGTGGAGTTCTTATTAGCACGTTCATTTTGAGCACGTGGATCATACTTCGAATTATCTGAAACCGTCTCGTCACGATTAGCTCGTGTACGTCCTTTAACAAGCATAAGCATGTATTTAAAACGACGGTCTAATGCTTGTTCGTGCACAAAGATGTTATCTAAGGCATCTGCCCCAAGCATACCACCTTGTTCAATCGTACCATCTTCTTTCTTATACCAACCTGTAAAGTAACCATCTGCATTTTTCTTACCAATAACGAATTTACCTGGTCTGCCATCTTTACCTGCAATCGCTGTCCATCCACCGAAAGAATCAAGTTCTCTTATTTCACCATCTTGTAATTTATCTCCTGTACCATCTTCACTGACTTTGCCGTTTTTAAATCTAAGAGCATCCCCAAGGGTGTTCATACTACGCAAGTAAGAACGTTCATTATTTTGGAAGTCGTCTGGCATATTTTTTACAATATCCCATAATTGTTCGAGAGTCAGATTTTCCTTAGGAGTATCAAATTTCAGATGGGCATTCTTATCATCCCCACCTGTCTCTCCATCTTTAGGCACAATGACCCCGGGCTGGTGTTCTTTTACTGTGTCACCCTTACGATTGGCATCCAGTAAATCTGAATCAGTATCTGCTGTGTCTGAACCTCCCTCATTTCCAGAAGTCGGCTCTGATTCAGTTCCTGTAGCTCCATTCGATGAATCACTTGCCTCCTCATCAGCTAATTCTCTTTTACTACGAGTACGAGGTTTCGTACTTTCTGGAGTTACTAGCGGATTGTCAGCTACGGGAGCATTATAGGTGTTTGCTGCTGCATCAGTATGACTAAGGTCAGTCTTGTTTTCTGGCTCTCCAATTCCAGACTGTCCTGGATCTGTCGGGTTTGCTGTCCTCTCAGCTTCCCTCGCTGACTCCACGCCCTCAGCATGAGCAATCCCAGCTCCCATCAAAAGATAGAGCGCCCCAATGACAACACTAGCTGCACCGACACTCACTTTTCGAATACTGTATTTTAATTGTTTTTCTGGACTATTCATGACTACCTCCATATATATATATATATATATATATATTGTGCCCTATTACTTCCTATATAATAGAATACAATTCATGAGTATATTATACACCAGTCGGCTTGAAACTTCAAATTTTTTGAATGGAAGACTAGGAGATAGACGACTCTTTTTACTGAGACCAAAGCTAGGCTAGGAGTCCATCATCAGTAAGTCGACACCAAAGATGAAACCTCATCATCCTTGCCTTGTCGTGTGCATCTTATGGACTTACTTCCTCCTATCAGCAAGCTCAGCGCTGTGCTTTGAGACCTTTCCAGCTTGCTTTTGGATTTCCATTAACTTTTACACTTATTTCTTTAAAAATGAGACAATTCGACATTTTTTCTACTCTTTTTCTACTTTTTCCGAATAAATAGATAGAAGCATCGAATCTAGTAAACCTAGATTAAAAAATGTGCTATAATGAAAGGAGAAGAAATATGACTGTACGTCATCCGGGCATCAGCCCAACCAACGACTTGGTTGCTAAGAAAATTTTTAGCAATCCAGAAATCACTTGTCAATTTATTCGCGATATGCTGGATTTACCAGCAAAAAATGTGACCATTTTGGAGGGGAGCAATATTCACGTCTTGCCTTCCATGCCTTACTCGGTTCAAGATTTCTATACCAGTATAGACGTCTTAGCTGAGTTGGATAATGGAACCCAAGTTATCATTGAGATTCAGGTTCACCATCAGAATTTTTTCATCAATCGCCTATGGGCTTATCTGTGCAGTCAGGTCAATCAAAATCTAGAAAAAATCCGTCAGCGTGAAGGTGATACCCACCAGAGCTATAAACACATTGCACCAGTATATGCTATCGCAATTGTGGACAGCAATTATTTCTCAGATGACTTGGCTTTTCATAGCTTTAGCATGCGAGAGGACACGACAGGTGAGGTTTTAACCATTACCAATAATGGACAAGAAAATCATCTGGTTAAGATGGCGTTCTTGGAACTAAAAAAATATAGAGAAACCAGCAAAGACGAGGTTCGCAAACCGTGGTTGGAGTTTTTTGGGAACAAACCCTTTACCCAGCAACCCGAGCGAGCCATCAGCCAAGCAGACCAACTGCTGGACTACAAGAGCTGGTCCGAGGAGGACAGGAAAATGTTTAGTCAACTACGTATGCGAGAAGAACAAGCCTTGTTAGCACAGGACTATGCTTTGGAACAAGCGGAAGAAAAGGGCTTGGAGCGTGGTCGCGCAGAGGGGATTGAACAAGGCATCGAAAAAGGTTTAGAACAAGGACTTGAACGTGGAAAACTTTTTGCCTTCCTAGATATGGTCCGCCAAGGTCTTCTAACACCTGAGGTTGCCAGTCAGCAATTAGGCATGACTGTCGCTGAGTTTGAAGCCTTGCTGGAAGATTATCACCAATAACGGTAAAGAAAACCATCTGGTCAAGATGGCATTCTTGGAATTAAAAAAATACAGGGAAACCAGCAAGGACAAGGTTCGTAAACCGTGGTTGGAGTTTTTCGGCAACAAGCCCTTTACCCAACAACCCGAGTGAGCCATCAGCCAGGCAGACCAACTGCTAGACTACAAGAGCTGGTCCGAGGAGGACAGGAAAATGTTTAGCCAACTACGTATGCGAGAAGAACAAGCCTTGTTAGCACAGGACTATGCCTTGGAACAAGCGGAGGAAAAAGGTTTAGAGCGTGGTCTTGAACGTGGTCGCGCAGAGGGCATTGAACAGGGACTGAAGCGTGGAAAACTTTTTGCCTTCCTAGATATGGTGCGCCAAGGTCTTCTAACACCTGAATTTGCCAGCCAACAGCTGGGTATGACTGTGGCTGAGTTTGAGGCACTGTTGAAAGAACATAAGTAAGAAATCTGTAAATATTACACGATACAAAAACAACTAAAAAGAATAGCTAAATTTCTTGATGGAAAAGAGATTAGCTATCTTTTTTGTTAGGAAAGTTTGAACTTTTCACTTTCTTTTCCGAATAAATAGATAGAAGCATCAAATCTAGTAAATTAGATTAAAAAATGTGCTATAATGAAAGGAGAAGAAATATGACTGTACGTCATCCGGGCATCAGCCCAACTAACGATTTGGTTGCTAAAAAGATTTTTAGTAATCCAGAAATCACTTGTCAATTTATTCGCGATATGCTGGACTTGCCAGCCAAAAGTGTGACCATTTTGGAGGGAAGTAATATTCACGTCTTGCCTTCCCTGCCTTATTCAGCGCAGGATTTCTACACCAGTATAGATGTTTTGGCGGAGTTGGACAATGGCACTCAAGTTATCATCGAAATCCAAGTTCATCATCAGAATTTTTTCATCAATCGCCTGTGGGCTTATCTGTGTAGTCAGGTCAATCAAAACCTAGAAAAAATTCGCCAACAAGAAGGCAATACTCACCAGAGCTATAAACACATCGCACCAGTATACGCTATCGCAATTGTCGATAGTAATTACTTCTCAGATGACTTGGCTTTTCACAGTTTCAGCATGCGCGAGGATATGACAGGTGAGGTATTAACTATCACAAGTAACGGTCAGGAAAACCATCTAGTCAAGATGGCGTTCTTAGAACTAAAAAAGTACAGAGAAACCAGCAAAGACGAGGTTCGCAAACCATGGTTGGAGTTTTTCGGGAACAAGCCCTTTACCCAACAACCTGAGCGAGCTATCAGCCAGGCAGACCAACTGCTGGACTACAAGAGCTGGTCCGAGGAGGACAGGAAAATGTTTAGTCAACTACGTATGCGAGAAGAACAAGCCTTGTTAGCACAGGACTATGCCTTGGAACAAGCTGAAGAAAAAGGGTTGGAACGTGGTCGTGCAGAGGGGATTGAACAAGGTTTAGAGCGTGGACTTGAACGTGGCCGTGCAGAGGGTCGTGAACAAGGACGAGAAGAAGGCATTGAAGAGGGATTAAAAGTAGGTTTAGTAAATCTAGTACGTCAAGGTCTTCTAACACCTGAGGTTGCGAGTGAGCAATTAGGCATGACCGTCGCTGAGTTTGAAGCGTTGTTGGCAAGACATGAGTGAGAAATCTGTAAATATTATACGATATGAAAACAATTAAAAAGAATAGCTAAATTTCTTGATGGAAAAGAGATTAGCTATCTTTTTTGTTAGGAAAGTTTGAACTTTTCACTTTCTTTTCCGAATAAATAGATAGTAGCAGTGAATCTAGTAAACCTAGATTGAAAAATGTGCTATAATGAAAGGAGAGGAAATATGATTCTCAGACATCCGGGCGTTAGCCCGACCAATGACTTGGTAGCTAAGAAGATTTTTAGCAATCCAGAAATCACTTGTCAATTTATTCGCGATATGTTGGATTTACCAGCCAAAAATGTGACCATTTTGGAGGGAAGTAACATTCATGTCTTGCCTTCCCTGCCCTACTCGGCACAGGATTTCTATACCAGTATAGACGTTTTGGCAGAGTTGGACAATGGAACGCAAGTTATCATTGAGATTCAAGTTCATCATCAGAATTTTTTCATCAATCGCCTATGGGCTTACCTTTGCAGTCAGGTCAATCAAAACCTAGAAAAAATTCGCCAGCAAGAAGGAAACACTCACCAGAGTTACAAACACATCGCACCAGTATACGCAATCGCTATTGTGGATAGTAATTATTTCTCAGATGATTTGGCTTTCCACAGTTTTAGCATGCGAGAGGACACGACAGGTGAAGTCTTAACCATCACCAATAATGGGCAAGAAAACCATCTAGTCAAGATGGCATTCTTAGAACTAAAAAAGTACAGAGAAACCAGCAAAGACGAGGTTCGCAAACCATGGTTGGAGTTTTTCGGGAACAAGCCCTTTACCCAGCAACCCGAGCGTGCCATCAGCCAAGCAGATCAACTGCTAGATTACAAGAGCTGGTCCGAGGAGGATAGGAAGATGTTTAGTCAACTACGTATGCGAGAAGAACAAGCCTTGTTAGCACAGGACTATGCCTTGGAACAAGCGGAGGAAAAAGGTTTAGAGCGGGGGCGTGCAGAGGGACTGGAGCGCGGGAAAGCTGAAGGTAGTTTCGCCATGTTAGCAAATCTAGTACGTCAAGGTATTCTGACTTCCGAGGTTGCCAGCCAGCAATTGGGAATGACTGTGGCTGAGTTTGAAGCCTTGCTGAAAGATTATCACCAATAACGGTCAAGAAAACCATCTGGTCAAGCTGGTATTCTTAGAACTAAACGTCTAGTCACAGATTACTCAAAACACTGTTTTGAGGTTGTGTATAAAAATGCTGGGTAAAAGTCTTCTCATAATAAAA
>NZ_VMLH01000090.1:0-37752 GCF_013276595.1 Streptococcus sp. 10824 | reverse complement strand
TTTGAGGTTGCAGATAAAGCTGACGTGGTTTGAAGAGATTTTCGAAGAGTATCAGTAAATACTTTTATTCTGTTCTATCCATGAAACCAACATACTTACGTTTCAATAGGTAACCTTCCAATTGCTTGATTCCTTCGATACCTGTAGAGATAATGATCAAGAGACTTGTTCCACCAAAGGCAACAACATCAGAAAGACCAAATACATCTTTAGCTGCAATCGGCAAAATGGAAATCACACCAAGGAAGAGGGAACCAACCGTTGCAAGACGACGAAGAAGTTTAGACATATATTCTTCTGTACCTTTACCAGGACGAACTCCATGGATATAGGCACCGCTCTTTTGTAGGTTCTCTGCCGCTTTTTCAGGATTAATCTGTACAAACGTATAGAAGAATGTAAAGAGAATAATCAATAAAGCATACATAGCAATACCAGTTGGAGAAGTGGTTGCCAACATCTCTTGTGCTACCCTTACCCAAGCCCAATCATGACCTGTGGCGCTTAAAAACTGAAGAATAGCCGCAGGCGCTGCAGTAATGGAACTGGCAAAGATAACAGGGATAACTCCAGCAGGGTTTACCTTCAATGGAAGGTAAGAGCTAGATGGAGCACCTTGTGCAACCTTAGTATATTGGATTGGAATTTTGTATTCTGCTTGTTGAACATAAGTTGTAAAGTAAATGATCAACAATACAGTAATAATCAAAATGATTACGAAAATGATAGATGAAGTGATACGGCTACTTGGGACGTTCACAAAGTAGTCCACATAGATGCCCTGAATCATCTCTGGAATTGAGGCAACAATCCCGGCAAAGATAATCATAGAAACACCATTTCCGTATCCCTTATCTGTAATTTGCTCTCCCAACCAAGTGACAATCATACTACCAGCTGTTAAGATGATACCAATCGTCAGAAAAACTTGGGGAGTTAAAGCAGTTTTAATCAATTGAGCTCCAGCCAAGGTATTAAAACCAGCTGTAATCCCGATAGATTGCACAAAGGCTAGACCAAGGGCAATATAACGAGTAGCTTGGTTCAATTTTCTTCGACCTACTTCCCCTTGTTTTCCCCACTCTACAAATTTCGGTAAAATATCCATTTGTAAGAGTTGGACAACGATAGAAGCAGTAATATAGGGACTAACTCCTAGGGCAAAAATCGAAAAGTTTTTTAGGGCATTCCCCGACACCAAGCTCAACATGTTTAAGAAGGATAATCCACTTAAAGCATTCAAGCTATTGGCATTCACACCAGGAACTGTAATGCTAGTTCCGATACGAAAGACCAAAACGATAAAAATTGTAAATAAAATTTTTGATCGAACCTGCTTGACTTTAAGAGCTTCTCTTAATAATTTAAAAAACATAGGTCACCTCTCTTAGATGACTTCTACTGAACCACCTTTAGCAGTGATAGCTTCTTCAGCTGATTTAGAGAATTTAGCTGCTTTCACAGTCAATTTCTTAATCAACTCACCGTTACCAAGAATTTTAATACCTGACTTTTCAGCTTTAACAATTCCTGCTTCGATAAGAACAACTGGAGTTACTTCAGCACCATCTTCAAAGACGTTCAATTGGTCAAGGTTCACAATTGCGTATTCTTTAGCGTTGATGTTAGTGAATCCACGTTTTGGAAGACGACGGAACAATGGAGTTTGTCCACCTTCAAAACCAAGGCGAACTCCGCCACCGCTACGAGCTTTTTGACCTTTTTGACCACGACCAGATGTTTTACCGTTACCTGATGAAGTACCACGACCAACGCGGTTACGTACTTTACGAGAACCTTCTGCAGGTTTCAATTCATGAAGTTTCATTTTTATTTTCTCCTCTTTTGTAAAATGCTAGCGCCGATAAGGGAGAAAAGGTTGTCTCCCCCATCAACTCGCCTATACGACGTCATCCTAGATGACTATATCTAGTTTTAGGGGATGGTATAGTGCACATCCCCTAAAAATTCATTAGTTTACTTCTTCAACTGTTACCAAGTGAGATACTGCAGTGATCATACCACGGATAGCAGCGTTATCTTCTTTAATAACAGAGCTGTTCAATTTGCCAAGTCCAAGTGCTACAACAGTTTTACGTTGTGATGGAATGCGTCCGATTGGAGACTTAGTCAAAGTAATTTTAATTTGAGCCATTTTATCCCCTTTCTTATGCCAAATCAGAAACTGAAATACCACGAAGGGCAGCAACTTCTTCAGCGCGTTTCAATTGTTTCAAACCTTCAACAGTTGCACGAACAATGTTGATTGGAGTGTTAGAACCAAGTGATTTAGATGTAATATCTGCCACACCTGCCAATTCCACAACGGCACGAACTGCACCACCAGCGGCAACTCCAGAACCTTCTACAGCAGGTTTCAACAATACTTTAGCTCCACCGAATTCTGAAAGAACTTCGTGTGGGATTGTTGTTCCAACCATAGGAACTTCGATCAAGTTTTTCTTAGCATCATCTACTGCTTTACGGATTGCTTCTGGAACTTCTTGAGCTTTACCAGTACCAAATCCTACGCGACCGTTGTGGTCACCAACAACAACAAGAGCTGCGAAACGAAGACGACGTCCACCTTTAACAACTTTTGTAACACGATTGACAGCAACTACGCGTTCTTCTAATTCAACTGCATTGTCTTTAAATGCCATTTTCTAGTGTCCTCCTATTAGAATTTCAATCCGTTTTCACGAGCTGCATCAGCCAAAGCTTTCACACGTCCGTGATATAGATATCCACCGCGGTCGAACACCACTTCTGAAATACCTTTAGCGTTTGCACGTTCTGCAACGAGTTTACCGACAGCAACAGCTTGTTCAGTTTTAGTTCCTTTTGAAACTTCTTTGTCAAGAGTTGAAGCACTTGCGAGCGTTACACCCGCTACGTCATCAATCACTTGAGCGTAGATGCCTGTATTAGAACGGAATACGTTCAAACGTGGGCGATCAGCAGTTCCAGAGAGTTTTCCGCGAACGCGACGGTGGCGTTTTTGGCGGAGTTTGTTTTTATCTGGTTTTGAAATCACAGTTTTCACCTCTTTAGTTTTAAATCGTGTGCTATGCACAAAGTTGGAAAATAGGTTGGTGGTTGAGAATCAACCACTCAACATTATTTACCTGTTTTACCTTCTTTACGGCGAACGAATTCACCAACGTAACGGATACCTTTACCTTTATATGGTTCTGGTGAACGAAGGCTACGTACGTAAGCAGCTGTTTGTCCAACTACTTCTTTTGAAATTCCGCTAACAACGATTGTTGTTGGGTTTGGAAGTTCAAAAGTAATTCCTTCTGGAGCTTCAACTTCGTCTGGGTGAGATTTACCAACAGCCAAAACAAGTTTAGATCCTTGAAGTTGTGCACGGTAACCAACCCCACGCATTTCAAGTTCTTTCTTGAATCCTTCTGATACACCAACAACCATGTTGTTCAAAAGGGCACGAGTAGTTCCGTGGATAGTTTTCATTTCTTTTGAATCGTTTGGACGGTGAAGGGTTACTTCAGTACCTTCCACACGGATTTCAATATCTTTTGAGAACTCACGAGTAAGTTCTCCTTTAGGTCCTTTTACAGTTACAAGGTTGTCATTGTTAGTGAGTTCAACACCAGCAGGCAACACGATAACTTTATTACCAATACGTGACATGTTTATTTTCTCCTGTTAAATTGTCAGGCCAGAACGGCCAGTTTTCACGGGGTTCAGATACTTATTTAGTTCAAGAGCTGAACTGAACACGCTCTAACGAGCTTTGTATCTTGATTTGAGTTCGAGCTAAGAATTTGGTGAAAAAGATAAGTTTGTCTTGGAGCATCGCTCCTGCTACAAACTTCCTATTTTCACTGCATTCTTTTAACGCTCTCACATCATCAATTACCAAACGTAAGCGATAACCTCGCCACCAACATTCTTTTGGCGTGCTTCTTTATCAGTAAGCAAACCTTCAGAAGTTGAAAGGATAGCAATTCCAAGTCCGTTAAGAACTTTTGGAAGGTCTTCACGTTTTTTGTAGACACGAAGTCCTGGTTTAGAAATACGTTTCAAGTTAGTGATAACTTTTTCACCGTTTGGTCCGTATTTAAGAAATACACGGATGATGCCTTGTTTGTCATCTTCGATGATTTCAACGTTTTTTACAAAACCTTCGCGTTTAAGGATTTCAGCAATCCCTTTTTTGATGTTTGATGCAGGTACTTCAAGTACTTCGTGTTTAGCTTGGTTAGCGTTACGAATACGAGTTAGGAAGTCTGCGATTGGGTCAGTCATAACCATTTTGTTTTTCTCCTCTTACTAGTAGTTTGCAAGTTGCACTTGCTAGTTAATACATGATACAAAGAGCGTAACAGCAAGAGCAAAAATAGGCAATTTGATGCAGGAGCGATGCTCCAAAGAAAATTGGTCTTTTTTTGCCAAAGCTGTAGCTCGTGTTCAAATTGGCTAGCCCAACTGAACCCGGGCTAAACTCTGTGTGAAAAAGATAAACTTTCCTAGAAACCTCAGTTTCTTCGTCAAGTTTCCTATTTTCACTTAGAGTTTTGACGCCCTTGATATCTTAAATTACCAAGATGCTTTTGTTACACCAGGAATTTGACCTTTATGCGCAAGTTCGCGAAAAGCGATACGACTCAGACCAAATTTGCGGTAAACTGAATGTGGGCGCCCCGTAACTCTACAACGATTATGTAAACGAGTCGGTGAGGCGTTGCGAGGTAATTTAGATAAACCTTCATAGTCCCCTGCTGCCTTTAATGCAGCACGTTTTTCAGCATAACGGTCAACAATTTTTTGGCGTTTAGCCTCTCTAGCTACCATTGATTTTTTAGCCATTAGATTTACCTCCTATATTATTTTGCAAAAGGCATTCCAAGGCCTGTAAGCAATGCACGTGACTCTTCGTCAGTGTTAGCAGTTGTTACGATAACAATGTCAAGACCACGAGTTTTGTCAACGTCATCGAAGTTGATTTCTGGGAAAATCAATTGTTCTTTCACACCAAGTGTATAGTTTCCGCGTCCATCAAATGATTTTGTTGGAACACCGTGGAAGTCACGTACACGTGGAAGTGAAACTGAAACCAATTTATCCAAGAATTCGTACATCCGTTCACCACGAAGGGTAACTTTTGCACCGATCGCAACACCTTCACGAAGACGGAAGCCGGCGATTGATTTTTTAGCTTTAGTGATAAGTGGTTTTTGACCTGAGATAAGTGCCAATTCTTCAGCAGCTTTTTCAAGGCTTTTAGCGTTTGATACAGCTTCACCAACACCCATGTTCAAAACGATCTTATCTACTTTAGGCACAGCCATCACTGATGAGTAGTTGAATTGTTCTGTCAAAGCAGGAACTACTTCATTAAGATATTTTTCTTTTAAACGATTTGCCATTATACTTCTCCTTTCCTTCGTGATTAATCAAGCACTTCGCCTGATTTTTTGTTGTAGCGAACTTTTTTACCGTCTACAAATTTGTAACCAACACGACCAGCTACACCATTTTTGTCCAAAACTTGAACGTTTGATACATGGATAGCTGCTTCTTTCTCGATGATACCACCTTGAGGAAGCTCGTTAGTTGGACGTTGGTGTTTCTTAACAATGTTAACACCTTCAACGATAACTTTGTTTACTTTTGGAAGGGCAGTAAGGACAACAGCTTCTGTTCCCTTATCTTTACCAGCGATTACGCGAACTTTGTCGCCTTTTTTTACAAACATTAGGTTTCTCCTTGATTTTTCTTACGCCCATAAGGGCACCCTAGCTTGAAGCTAGGGGACTAGTTTGTTTGTTTTTGCTCTTCGAAAATCAAAGCAATCCTTCGTCAGTTTCAACTCACCTAACTTAAGTTATGCTTTCGTTTTACTTCCTAGACTTGTTTTAATTTTCTTTGAGCAACCAATTAAAGTACTTCTGGAGCAAGTGACACGATCTTCATGAAGCCACCTTCACGCAATTCACGTGCAACTGGGCCAAAGATACGTGTTCCGCGAGGAGTTTTGTCTTCACGGATGATAACTGCTGCGTTTTCGTCAAATTTGATGTATGAACCATCAGCACGACGAGCACCTGATTTAGTACGAACGATAACTGCTTTAACAACGTCACCTTTTTTAACCGCACCACCAGGAGTAGCTTGTTTTACAGATGCCACAATAACATCACCGATGTTTGCAAATTTACGTCCTGAACCACCAAGAACTTTGATAGTCAAGATTTCGCGAGCACCGCTGTTGTCTGCGACTTTCAAACGAGTTTCTGTTTGAATCATTTCAGTTTTCTCCTTTCAGGTTTGATTAGATGATGACCGCTTCTTCAACAACTTCTACAAGACGGAAACGTTTTGTAGCTGAAAGCGGACGAGTTTCCATGATACGTACGATATCGCCTTCTTTGGCAACATTGTTTTCATCATGAGCTTTGTATTTTTTAGAGTAGTTAATACGTTTACCATAGACTGGGTGGTTACGTTTTGTTTCAACTACAACTGTGATTGTCTTGTCCATTTTGTCAGATACAACACGTCCAACAAGAACTTTACGATTATTGCGTTCCATTGAAATTTCTCCTTCCCTAGTCTATTATTTCGCTTCAGATTGAACTGTTTTGATACGAGCGATTTGTTTTTTAACTTCTTTCAAGCGAGCTGTTTGTTCCAATTGACCAGTAGCAGCTTGGAAACGAAGTTCAAACAATTCTTTTTTCAATTCGTTTTCGCGCTTCGCGAGTTCTTCTTGAGAAAGACCACGAAGTTCTTTAACAAATTCTTTTACTTCATTAAGTTTCATGCCTTCTCCTTATTCTGCTTCACGTTTTACGAATTTACATTTAACTGGCAATTTGTGGCTAGCAAGACGAAGCGCTTCGCGTGCGATCTCTTCAGATACACCAGCAATTTCGAACATCACTTTACCACGTTTAACTGGTGCTACCCAACCTTCAGGTGCCCCTTTACCAGATCCCATACGCACACCGATAGCTTTAGCAGTGTATGATTTGTGTGGGAAGATTTTAATCCAAACTTTACCACCACGTTTCATGTAACGAGTCATGGCGATACGAGCAGCTTCGATTTGGCGGTTAGTGATCCAGTGGCTAGTTGTAGCTTGAAGACCGTATTCACCGAATGCTACTTCTTTTCCACCTTTTGCTTCACCGCGCATTTTTCCACGGAATTCACGACGGTGTTTAACACGTTTAGGTACTAACATTGGTTATTTACCTCCTTTAGTGTTTTTGCGAGCTGGAAGAACTTCACCACGGTAAATCCATACTTTAACACCAAGTTTACCGTATGTAGTATCTGCTTCTTCCCAAGCGTAATCGATATCTGCACGAAGTGTGTGAAGTGGAACAGTTCCTTCAGAGTATCCTTCAGCACGGGCGATATCTGCACCGTTCAAGCGACCTGATACTTGAGTTTTAATTCCTTTAGCTCCAGCACGCATTGCACGTTGGATTGCTTGTTTTTGTGCACGACGGAAAGCAACACGTTGCTCCAATTGACGAGCAATTCCTTCACCTACAAGGTGAGCATCCAAATCAGGTTGTTTGATTTCGATGATGTTGATGTGTACTTGTTTTCCAGTCAATTTGTTAAGTTTTGCACGGAGTGCATCAACGTTAGCACCACCTTTACCGATAACCATACCTGGTTTAGCAGTGTGAAGTGAAACGTTAACTTTGTTTACTGCGCGTTCGATTTCGATAGTTGAAACTGCTGCGTCAGCAAGTTCTTTTTGAACGAATTTACGGATTGCAAGATCTTCATGAAGGTAATCCGCGTATTCTTTTTCAGCATACCATTTGGCATCCCAATCACGGATGATGCCGACACGCATACCAATTGGATGTACTTTTTGACCCACGATTTTACCTCCTTATTTTTCTGCAACAGCTACAGTGATGTGAGCTGTACGTTTGTTGATTGGTGAAGCTGAACCTTTCGCACGTGGACGGAAACGTTTCATAGTTGGTCCTTCGTTTGCGAATGCTTCAGATACTACCAAGTTAGCTTTATCCAAACCAAAGTTGTTTTCAGCGTTAGCTACAGCTGAGTTCAAAACTTTCAAGATGATTTCAGCAGCTTTGTTTGGAGTGAATGTCAAGATTGCGATTGCATCGGCTACGCTTTTACCACGGATGTTATCAAGAACAAGACGTGATTTACGAGGTGAAACACGTACTGTACGAGCCATTGCTTTAGCTGAAGTAATTTCTGCCATTTATGTTCTCCTTATTTTCTACGTGTTTTCTTGTCGTCTGCAGCGTGACCTTTGTAAGTACGAGTTGGTGCAAACTCACCAAGTTTGTGACCTACCATGTCTTCTTGGATGTAAACAGGTACGTGTTTACGTCCGTCATAAACTGCAATAGTGTAACCAATGAAACTTGGGAAGATCGTTGAACGACGTGACCAAGTTTTAATAACTTTTTTCTTTTCGTCGTTAGCTTGAGCTTCAACTTTTTTCATCAAATGCTCATCGACGAAAGGTCCTTTTTTAAGACTGCGTCCCATTTTTATATTTTCTCCTTTAAATGTTGTACCACAGCGGCTTGCGCTCACATGGAGCGCTACCGAGCTGGCGGATTTACTAGTTGCTTAAGCGACTAGTTTAATATTATTTCTCGTTGCGACGACGAACGATAAGTTTGTCAGATTTCGCTTTCTTATTACGAGTTTTAAGACCAAGAGCAGGTTTGCCCCATGGAGTAGATGGTGCTTTACGACCAACTGGTGCTTTACCTTCACCACCACCGTGTGGGTGATCGTTAGGGTTCATTACAGAACCACGAACTGTTGGGCGGATACCTTTCCAACGGCTACGTCCCGCTTTACCAAGGTTTACAAGTCCGTGTTGTTCGTTTCCGACAACACCAACTGTAGCACGGCAAGTTCCAAGAATCATACGAACTTCACCTGATTGAAGACGAACAAGAACGTATTTACCTTCAGAACCCAATACTTGAGCAGATGCACCAGCAGCACGTACCAATTCACCACCACGACCTGGTTTCAACTCGATGTTGTGGATCAAAGTACCAACTGGAATGTTAGCAAGTGGAAGAGCGTTTCCGACTTTGATATCTGCTTCTGGACCTGAAACGATACGTTGACCTACTTCAAGACCTTTTGGAGCGATGATGTATGCTTTCACACCGTCAGTGTAGTGTACAAGAGCGATGTTTGCAGAACGGTTTGGATCGTACTCGATTGTTTTAACAACTGCTTCAACGTTGTCTTTGTTACGTTTGAAGTCAACCAAACGGTAGAAACGTTTGTGTCCACCACCTTGGTGACGAACTGTGATACGACCGTTGTTGTTACGACCAGCCTTGCTCTTCAAAGCAACAAGCAATGATTTTTCAGGAGTGCTTGTTGTGATTTCAGCGAAATCCAAAGAAGTCATATTACGGCGACCGTTTGTTGTTGGTTTATAAACACGAATTCCCACGATATTTCCTCCTTAGATTATTCAGCTTCAGCAGCAAACAACTCGATTGCTTTTGAATCAGCTGTAAGTGTGATGATAGCTTTTTTAGTTTTGTTAGTAAAACCAGTGTAACGTCCAACACGTTTAGCTTTTGGTTTTACGTTGATTGTGTTAACATTGGCAACTTTAACACCTTCGAAAGCAGCTTCAACAGCTTGCTTGATCAAAAGTTTGTGTGCACGAGTGTCAACTTCAAATACATATTTGCCTGCTTCAAGTTGAGCCATTGAGCTTTCAGTGATGACAGGTTTTTTGATAACATCATACAAATTCATTATGCAAGAACCTCCTCGATTTTAGAGATAGCTGCTTGTGTGACAAGAAGTTTGTCGCTATTTGCGATGTCAAGAACACTTGCAGTTGTAGCAGTTGCAACTTTCACGTTTGGAAGGTTACGAGCTGAAAGAGCTGCGAATTCATTTCCTTCTTCAAGGATAACAAGAACTTTAGAATCGATGCTCAATGCTGCAAGAACTTTTGCAAATTCAGCAGTTTTTGGAGCTGTAAATTCAAGAGAATCAACGGCTACAAATTTGTTTTCAGCAACTTTTTCAGAGTAAACTGATTTAAGAGCTAGGCGACGAACTTTTTGTGGAAGTTTGTAGCCATATGAACGTGGAGTTGGTCCGAAGACAACACCACCACCACGCCATTGTGGTGAGCGGATAGAACCTTGACGAGCACGTCCAGTTCCTTTTTGACGCCATGGTTTGCGTCCACCACCTGATACTGCAGAGCGGTTTTTAACAGCGTGTGTTCCTTGACGAAGGCTTGCGCGTTGGCTGATGATTACATCAAACACAACAGATTGGTTTGGTTCGATACCAAAGATTGCATCGTTAAGAACAACTTCGCCCGCTTGTTTACCAGTTTGGTCGAATAATGTTACATTTGCCATTTTGACTGTATTCCCCTTTCCTTATTATTTACCAGCTTTAACTGCTGACTTGATAGTGATAAGAGATTTCTTAGCACCTGGTACGTTACCTTTGATAAGGATAACGTTCTTTTCTGGAACAACTTGTACAACTTCAAGGTTTTGAATTGTTACGCGGTCGCCACCCATACGTCCTGCAAGGTTTTTACCTTTGAATACGCGGTTAGGTGCAACAGGTCCCATAGAACCTGGACGACGGTGGTAACGAGAACCGTGAGCCATTGGTCCACGTGATTGTCCGTGGCGTTTGATAACACCTTGGAAACCTTTACCTTTAGAAGTACCAGTTACGTCAACAACGTCTCCAGCTGCGAATGTTTCAACTGTGATTTCAGCACCAACTTCCAAGCCTTCAACGTTTTTGAATTCACGAATGAAGCGCTTAGGAGCCGTGTTAGCTTTCGCTACATGTCCTTTAGCAGGTTTGTTGCTCAATACTTCGCGTTTGTCATCGAAACCAACTTGGATAGCGTTGTATCCGTCTGTTTCAACAGTTTTAACTTGAAGAACAACGTTTGGAGTTGCTTCAATAACTGTTACAGGGATCAATTCGCCAGCTTCAGTGAAGATTTGAGTCATTCCCACTTTTTTCCCTAAGATTCCTTTTGTCATGAGAAAATAGTTCCTTTTCTATATTTTTTATTCAAAAAGTTTTTAACGAGCGTTTTTTATGCTCAAGTCTAAGATACAAAGGGCGTCAAACTCAAAGTAAAAATAGAAAACTGACGCAGTGTCTAGCAGGCACTAGGAAGTTTATCTTTTCCACACCGAGTTTAGCCCGTGTTCAATTAGATTGAAACACCAGCCTCTGCTCTTTTATATTTTAGATTAAAGTTTGATTTCTACGTTTACACCACTTGGAAGATCCAATTTCATCAAAGCATCAACTGTTTTTTGAGTTGGGTTAACGATATCGATCAAACGTTTGTGTGTACGCATTTCAAATTGTTCGCGAGAGTCTTTATATTTGTGAGTCGCACGAATGATTGTGTAGAGGCTACGTTCAGTTGGAAGTGGGATTGGACCCGCAACTTGTGCACCTGTACGAGTAGCTGATTCTACGATTTTTGCAGCCGCTGTGTCAAGCGTACGGTGTTCGTAAGCTTTCAAACGGATACGGATTTTTTTGTTTGCCATCTTTTTCTCCTTTTCGTCTATTTAAGATAATAGGCTAGCTCCACAAGAAAACCGACGCGGTGTTGCGTGGCAATGCAACCGAGCGTGTCGCAACCTCTTGCATCAAAGCTAAGGCTGTAATTTACAGCACCATAATAGAATAACACAAAGCCCCTGCGATTGCAAGGGATTTGTTAGGTTTTTTTCGTTTTTTTACGATGAAACTGTTTTCCTATTTTTCTTTTTAAAATTAGGGATTTTCTTCTATATAAACTGACTCCTCTTGACCTCAAATTTACCTTCTGATTGGTCCACTAAGACATCCGCCTTAGACTCAGTTTCTTTATAGTATCGCAGATACTGCTCCCGTCTCATCTGATGGCTAGCCAATATAAAGGATGCATCGCGATTTCTCACAGTCGTATCTCTAGCAAGGCGTCGCTTTAATTCGGTCTCCTCATCCGTGTAGAAACAGATGGTTTTGTCAAAGAGTTCTTTGGGTAAAAAACCAACAGACATCCCTTCGACAATCAGAATTGGCTTTTCTCCAGACAAGACCTCACTAGCCTTCCAAGGTTCTTCAATTGTTAAGATATCCATGCCAGCCTTTAAAGCGAGAATGTCTCTTTCTAAACTTACCAGTTCATGAGCCACAGGTAAACAAGCGGTCACTTTTTGGTCTGGAGTCTCCTTTGGTACCACTAAATGACGATTTGAAGCAATGTAAGGATCGGTTTCCAATAAGTTTACCTTTGCAGAATCTAGGGTTTGGTACAATTCCTGTGCAAAGGTTGATTTACCTGAAGCTCCATGACCGTATATTCCCAGTGTTTTGACTTTTCCAGCTTCTATTTCTGAAACCAGTTGTTTTATCAGGTCTTTTTTCTTCATTCTCTCTTCACCTGTTCATAGCCTTCTTTCCCGTCATTGAGCTTATCCCAAATCACTACTTGCCCACTTTTGAGCGATTTTTGTACATCGATAATTCGTTGATTGGACGAACCTCGAAACTGAAGCATGAGATTTCTCTTAGTTCGATCGTATCGTCCATCGACAAGAATGTCAATCAATGATAAGAGTTCCAGTTTATCTGGAGTTTCCAACATCATTTCTTCCCAAGTGTAGCCGGTCCAGGACCAGATGTCCTTGTCTGGCAATTCCTTCCGAATCCGCTTAGCAAGTGGCAAGAGAATCCCCGTATTGAGGAAGGGCTCCCCTCCTAGCAAGGTCAATCCTTGAACATAAGGTTGAGCAAGGTCTGCCATAATCTGCTCTTCTAATTCTGCTGTATAGGGAATACCAGCATTGAAAGACCAAGTCGCAACATTATAACATCCCTCGCAGTGAAACATGCAACCTGATACATAGAGAGAGTTACGCACACCTTCTCCATCTACAAAGTTAAAGGCCTTGTAGTCGATGATACACCCTTGACTGAGTTCCTCGCTTTTCCATTCTTGTGGTTTTGGATTATTCATTCGCTACCTCTATCCAATAACGCTCTACACCATTGCGAACATCCTCAATGAGACCTCCATTTGATAGAATAACTACTCTGCTAGCAGGATTATTCACGCTACAGGTCACTAGAGCTTTCTTAATGTTCTTTTCCTTAGCAACTTGCAAGCCCTGACGGAGAGTCTCTTTTGCATAACCCTTGCCTCTTTCAGATGGACGGATGGAGTAGCCAATGTGGCCAGCATAATTCAGTAACCCCTCATTCAGTCTCAATCGCAGATTCAAAAATCCTAGAGCACGACCTACATCATCAAATGATACAAATTGAATAGAAGGAACACGATTTTCAGGCAAGTTTATTCCCATTTCTTTTTGCATATTTGTTTCCAACCATTCTTCATACACAAAGTTCTCCGTATCCCAAAATCCTCCATCATGGGCTGATTGGCTCTTTTCAAACTCTGTCATCATCTCTAAAACTGTTTCTTTATCTGCTAATCTTGGTCTTCGTAGTTCCATCCTTACCTCCCACTAAGAGAAAAGCGAGAGCTGACTCTCACTTTTATTTCTTCTTATTCTTATTTAAAAATTGTTCTCTGAGGTTGAGCAAGCGTTCTTTTTTACCAGCTCCACCTTTAGAGTGTTTCTCGTGATAACGGGTCACTTGTGCGCGCCCCTTATCGTCTAATTGATATTTTCCCATGTTTTCCTTTTCTAATGCTTCAATTCATTGTATTGATTATAAATAGTTTCATACTCATCTGCCATTTTACGGTCAAGCTCTTTAAATACTTTATCATCCGAATATTTTAACTCATGAATATCAAATTTATTATATACTTTGTATTTTTCAAATAATTCTTTTCCTTGATGTGAGTTTTTCATTGCCACTAAATACAATTGAAATGATTCATTATATTCCGCTAATATGTAAAAGTAACGATAATAACCAATTTGCTCCTTTGCTTCAATCGATGTGGCTAAAGGTGCCGAATGAATAATCTTACTTCCATCCTCCTCTCGAATTTCATCTGAAAAATATAAATTAACTTCACCGTTTTGGAGCTCCTCTCTTTTAAAAAGAAGATACGGACGTTTCGAACTACCGCTTTGAATGACATTTCCATTCTTAGATAGCAGTTTTAATTGTTGAACACCATTTAATTCACGAATATTTATATTATAGTTTAACGTCTTATCTACAATCGTAAGCCCTTCAAACCCCATTATTGTAGCTGGAGCATGCAACTTAGGGGGAGTCGTCTCTATATCTGTAATCTCAATTCCATATTCTTTTCTAGCTACATTATTCGCCTCTTTTGAAAGACTATTTGCCTGTTCTGCTATAGTATTAGCCACCTTGCTTAATTGATTCGATTGAGCACTGATGGAAATCCCCATAAAACCAATTACAAACGTCTCTACTACAAACCGATAATTACTTTTTATCCAACATAATACTCTTCTTATCATCTAATTGATATTTTCCCATTTCATTTCTTTCTAATTTGTTACTTGATGACCAGCCATTTTAATCGTTGAGCCATTCATGTGTTTGACACGCGCTGCAATTTCCTTGTGACGCCCATTGACCATAGGTCTCGCTTGAGGATTACCTAAATAGCCACAAGTCCGTTTAACAACGTCTACTGTTTTAGGGTCGCTATTGCCACAGTTAGGACAAGCAAAGCCCCTCTCAGTTGGTTCAAAATCCCCTTCAAAGTCACACTTATAGCAACGGTCTATTGGAGTATTGGTCCCAAGATAGCCCACACGGTCATAGGCATAATCCCAGACAGCTTCCAGAGCCTTAGGATTTTGCTGGAGGACTGGATACTCACAATAATGGATGAAACCACCTGACGCACCTGCTTCTGGATAGACTTTCTCAAAGTCCAATTTTTCAAACGGCGTTGGATTTTTACGAACATCGTAGTGGAAAGAGTTAGTGTAGTATTCCTTATCTGTAATATCAGGAATAGAACCAAACTTCTCTGTATCTAGTCTACAGAAACGATCTGTCAAACTTTCAGACGGTGTTGAGTAGATAGAGAAATGATAGCCATATTGGTCAGACCACTCTTCTACCCGGCGTTTCATATCTCGAATAATGTCTAGCGTGAATTCCTTGGCTTCTGGATTGTGTTCCCAGCTATTTCCAAAGAAGACTGTCGCTACCTCGTACAAACCGATGTAACCCAGCGAAACGGTTGCGCGACGATTCTTAAAGAGCTGGTCAACACTTTCTTCTTTACCTAGACGATGGCCAAAAGCACCGTATTGATAAAGGATAGGAGCATTGGCTGGCGTCGCCTCTTTCGTGCGTTCGACACGGTAAACAAGAGCATCTTCAGCGATATTCATTCGCTCGTTGAAGATTTCCCAGAACTTATTCATGTCGCCCTCAGACTCAAGAGCAATACGAGGTAGGTTAACTGTCACAACACCAAGGTTCATGCGACCTGAATTGACTTCTACACCATTTTCATCCTTCCATCCTTGAAGGAACGAACGGCAACCCATAGGAACTTTGAAAGAACCTGTCAACTCAACAATCTTATCATAGGACAAAACATCTGGGTACATCCGTTTGGTTGCGCACTCTAGGGCCAACTGCTTGATGTCGTAGTTGGGAGTCCCTTCTTCCAAGTTAAGACCTCTTTTCAGCGTAAAGATGAGCTTAGGGAAGATGGCTGTACGATGCTCCGAACCAAGTCCCTTAATGCGAATGTTTAAAATTGCCTTTTGAATTTCTCGCTCAAAACGACTAGTTCCTAGACCAAAACCTAGCGAAGTAAAGGGTGTTTGGCCATTTGAAGTGAAGAGAGTATTGATTTCATACTCGAGTGATTGCATAGCATCGTAGATGTCTTTTTGGGTTTTCTTCCAGGCATAATCTTCTCGTTTTTCAGGCAAAACCCATTCTTCTGCATCTTTGAGGTGTTTTTGGTAGTTCTTCTCTGCATAAGGCGCCAAAACTTCATCGATACGGTCAGCTGAACAGCCCCCATACTGGCTAGAAGCAACGTTGGCGATGATTTGCGAAATCTGAGCCGTTGCAGTCTGGATAGACTTGGGACTTTCTACCTCTGCATTCCCAATCTTAAAACCATTTTCCAACATCCCCTTGAAATCAATCAAACAGCAGTTGGTCATAGGTGTATAGGGACTGTAGTCCAAATCGTGATAGTGGATATCCCCCTTTTGGTGGGCATTGGCTACGTGCTTAGGAAGCATTTGCAGTCCGATTGACTTTCCAACAATCCCTGCTGTCAAATCACGCTGGGTGTTAAAAACATCGCTATCTTTATTGGCATTTTCATTGACAACTGCCTGGTCTTTGTTGAGCAGCTTATGGATACTAAAGTTGATATCCGTCGCTTTCGAGCGCTCAAAATCCCTCTGTGTCCGATAAGTGATATACTCCTCAGCTAGCGCATATTCTTTGGCTTCGAGGAGTTCATGCTCTACGATATTTTGAATTTCGTAAATCTTAACTCCCTGTGGAAAGCGACTATGAATTTCTGTGACAATTCGCTCGGTCAGAGCATTGAGGCGTTTTTCGACCAAGGGTGTCACATCCATAACCTTGTCTGCCGCCTTGTGGAGAGCCTTGTCAATCTTGTCCACATCAAATACAACACGTCTCCCATCTCGTTTCTCGACAAAGAGAGTTGGCAAAATTGTAATTTTTTCTTCTAGTGCAATCATATGCATGCTCTTTTCTAAAATGTTCTTTCTAAAAAGTATTATACCACTCTAAAAAGAAAAATCAATATCTTGTGGTAAAAATCATAAAATTTTTAAAAATACACAAGATATTGATTTGGTTATTTGATTTTATAGACTTTAAACTCTGAGTAATCCGTCTTTACTTGTTGGTAATTTTCTTTCAAGATTGTTTCCACTTCAGACCAGACTGGCACCTTGTCATTTACCACAATCACCTTGGGTTGTTTTTCTTTCAAGTCATTAAGTAACTTATTCCGATTTCCCTCAGTTGCTGTATAGTGCACGGGAGACAAAATCGCCGATGGCGACAAGCGCTCACTCTTACGATAAAGAGTCGCAGTATCATCCCATGCATAGATAGCATCTTCCGTATTTGTCTCCTCTTTTACCAAATCAGCAAGACGATTACGTTCTTGATAAGGTACCGGATAAAGGACTAACTTCATCAAAAAAGGAATAGACAAAAGATAGACAAGCCCTAAAACTGGCAGATATAGATTTCCTTTGAAGAAACGACTCCATAGACTAACTGGCGTTTCTCTTCGTCTTCGTCTAACACTACGCCCCCTCTGTTGACTCTTAATATTGGTTACCAATAAAAGTAGAAAAACAGGAAAGACGACCATCAAATAAGAAGCGTGCAGAGGCTCCTGTGAAAAGAAAAGTAAAATCAAACCTAAAATTGTCACAAGACTTGCAGGAACCGAAATGACGTATAGTTTAGAGGGTTTGGATTGAAAGAGACCTAAAAAGATACAAACCACAAATCCCAAACCAAGGGACAACAAGCCATAAAAAGCCATATTCTCTAAAATTTTAGAAGTGAAATCAAAGCGAATACTGTCAATGGGATAGCGAATACCACTAATGGCATCCCCAAAACTTCCTGTTGCAACACTATAGTAGGCAGTTGGATAAAAGACAAGTGAAAAACCTAAAGCCACTGCAAGAAACTGATAAAACCCATGCACAAAGCGTCTATGCCCAAGGTTAAAGACCAACAAGCCTAAACTCACTACAGCAATAAACAGGAGCGATGATAAGGGAGCAAAGAAAAATCCGCCTGCCAAAGCTAGCCCAATCCGTACAAATCCCTTATCATGACTTGGATTGCTTAGGTAAGCCGCAACTAAACTAAAGGCTGCGAATAAGAAAGGAAGCGCTAAAAGAGTCGCATAGCCTCCACCAAAAGCAAGACCTGTAACTAGCATGTAAAAAATAGTCACCACTTGTCCAGCTTGGTCTCCTTGCTCTGTCAATGTGTCTGCCGATCGAAAGAGGAAAAATCCTCCTGCTACCAAGGCTAACCACTCAAAGATGGCAAAGAAAAATCCGCCCTGAGTCACATAAGTCAGCAAATAATAAAGCAAACCTTGACTTCCATAATAGTCGCTGTAAATCTTCCCTGTCTGATGAAGCGCCCAACCTGCATAAAAATCCTGCACTTCTTGTGCACTCATTAAATCGAGTAATAGCGGTACTCCTAGAGTTATCCCCGTTACAAGCGTACTCCATAGTAAAATTTTTACCAAAGGAAGACGACTTGATTCACGATGATGCAATTCTTGTTTGATTTGGTATTCTAGAGGTTCACGATTCTCCTGATGAACTTCTTCTACTCTACCATACACACTCATATCGTTTCTCCTATTCAATTTATCTGTCTTAGTATATCAAAAAGTCCTAGGATTGTCAGCTTGCGATGGCTGTTTGAGTGATTTTTTGCATAGTTTCACAAAGGTTTCAATTTCCCGAAAGCGGTGTAAATGTGTCTGTTTAAATGACATGATATAATCCAATTCTTTCTGAATCAGCATCGTCCCTCCCTATATCTTTCTATTCGTAAAAAGCAAGAAAAAGAGGACTGGTTTGTGTCCTCAGTCCTAGACTTCTTATAAGATTGGAGCGAATAACTGGGCGATTTCTTTTACAAGTTTTTGATACCAGCTCGTTTTGATAGAATGAGGATAGACTTCCTGAGAATCTGCAAATATATTTTGAAAATCTCGGGCTATTTCCATTATAGAAGGAGTTTTATAGAGTAAGACTGCATTTTCATAATGGTGTACCAAGCTTCGGTAGTCGAGATTGATTGTCCCCACCACCGCAAAATCTTCGTCTACCAACATCTGCTTGCTATGAATAAAACCTGGACTATACTCATAAATTCGAACACCAGCAGAAAGAAGGTCTGGATAAGCGCCTCTTGTGACTAACTGAATGAACTTCTTATCTGGTATGTAAGGGGTGACAATCCGAACATCAACTCCTCTCATAGCAGCATTTTTGATTGTCTCCGTTAAATCGTAGTCTATGATCAAATAAGGTGTCGTAATATAGACCGATTCCGTTGCTTGATTGATCAAACTCTGATAAACCTTTTTCCCTACCTGCGTTCGAAAAATTGGCTTTGGTCCACTTCCGTATGGAATGGTTAAACCGTCACTCGGGATAGAATGATTTTCTAAATGATATTGATCAAAATCACTAATCTCTCCTCGATTGATGTACCAAGTGGTCAAAAATAAGCGTGTCAGGGTTTTTACTGCTAGCCCGTCTAAGCGAATTCCACTATCCTTCCAATAACCAAATCTCTCGACGTGGTTAATGTACTCATCTGCCAGATTGACCCCACCAGTATAGGCTATCTGACCATCAACAATCAATATTTTTCTATGATCTCTGTTATTATAGGCCACTGTCAAACGAGGAATAACTTTATTGAATTTATGGGCCTCGATGCCTAGCTGACGAAGTCGATGTGCATAATCTCCTGTTAAAGTAGCCATACAGCCAATATCGTCATAGAGCAGTTTAACTTCAATGCCTTGAGCAACTTTTTGCTCCAAGATTTCTAAAATACGATTCCACATCAAACCTTCTTCTATAATGTAATATTCCAAGAAGATAAATTTCTCAGCCTTTTTGAGATCTTCTACCATCTTTTTCCACATAGCTTCTCCGTTAGGAAAAAATGTAGAGGCAGTTTGATCATAGACATCAGCATTGGTATCCATACTCAATAAGGACTTAATGACGCCATATGCCGCCTTGTCACTTTCTTTTAATTCCTCTTTTAGTAGCTGGCTATTTGCTTCTTGGAAATGCATGGAGCCTAGCTTCTTCAGTTGTTTGATTTCTTTTTTGGACAATCGCCTCTCACCAAACATCAGATAGAGCAAGGGGCCAAATACTGGCACAAAGGCTACTAATAACCAGGTTACCTTATTCTCAGGAGTCGTATTACGGTTGACTATCGAAATGATTGTGATGATACTCAGTAGAATGAGGACAGTAATCCATAAAATGGGGGCCATGCGCCCTAAATAAAGAAAGAGACCAAAAACCAGACAAAGTTCAAGTAGCATAATCGAAAGACTAAAGCCATACTTGGACATCAATAATTGAAATTTTCTATATTTCATATCCCCTCCTTGATATTTTGAATGCTAAAAACAAGTAATTGATACTAGTATAACTCAGGTATTCGACAGAAGGCAAGTATTTATAATTATTTTCTAAGCAAAAGTAAAAAGGCTGAAAAATCCAGCCCTTCCTACTTGCATAGTCTTATTTAGTTAAAACGATTTGGTCCGATGGGTCTCTATCCATATCGTCTACGACGATTTGATTACCGTTTACAGTGTAAATTTTGACATCATCACCAATAATCATGCGTTGATTTGCTGCATCAAATGTGACCTGTTTGACTTTCTGATCCCCGTCAGATTCGAGCTCAGTCCATGTACCAGTCGTTCCAGTTACCACTAAAGTGATACGGTCTCCGTCATCTTGGCCTGTATAAGTCCCATCAATATCAGTCGGTTGAGCCTCAGGTGCATTTTGTGAAGAACTTGTTGCTACCTGGTTTGTATTTTCTGTAGACGATGAAGCAGCAGGTTGTGATTGCTGAGTTTGTTATATTTGTGCTTGAGCTGCTGGTTGTTGAATCTGTTGAGCTCTTTGTGAACAAGCTACTACGAGACTAAGACTTGCTAGAGAAGCAAGAGAAAGTGTGAATCTTGTTAATTTCATGATGGATTTCCTTTCTACTACCAATTTAGAGAAATTTTCTCTAACCAGCAATTCCCCTAGTATAACAAGTTCAAAAAAGGTGGTCAATTTATCTGTTCATGCCCCAGCAGGTAGCCCCGTACTTCTGAGATAAAATAGAGAGACCCTGTAATGAATAACAAATCCTGAGCATCTGTTCTTTCTTCAAAATCGCTGATAAATTCTCGGTAAGAAGAAACTATATCGTAACCTGTCACATCCCTTTCGTCCAAAGCTCCCTGATAATCAAAGCCAGTTACCTTGAGTTCCACCTGAGGCAAATTCTCAGTCAGATAACCTAACATCCCTTGATAATCCTTCCGTTTCAAGGACCCAAAGAGGATTTGAGGACGATAGGCTTCCTGCTCTTTTTCTTTGATAAACTCAACCAAGCGAGTCAAGGCAGGGAGGTTATGAGCACCGTCCAAATAAATCTGAGGACAAATACGCTCCAAACGACCAGCCCAATAGGTTTTCGCTAAAGCCTGTCTTACAGCCTGTTCATCAACAGTTTCCTTTCTTTCTCCCATAAAAAGAAGAAACGTTTGCAACGCCAAGGCTGCATTTTCCTGCTGATAAGCTCCTTCTAAACCTATTTTCAACTGTGACAGGTTAACCAAAGAGCTTGAAAAATCCCCATTCAGCATTGAAAAATCTTGACCTGCCTGATAAAGGTCAACAGCTAAAGATTCGGCTTTTTTCTGACAGACAAGCCTAGCTTCTGGAGCCAATTTCGCAATCACTGCCTTCTTACCAGCCTTGAAAATACCAGCTTTCTGCTCTGCGATTGCTTCCAGACTATCACCCAAGGTCTCCTGATGGTCGAGCCCGATGGAGGTGATGACAGCAAGCTCTCCAGTTACCACATTGGTCGTGTCAAGTAAGCCACCAATTCCCACTTCTAGTAAAACCAAATCCACCTCTTGCTCCCTAAAATAAAGAAAAGCAATCAAGGTCAGCAATTCAAAAAAGGACAACTGATCATGGGTTTGCAGAAGCGTTTTCTCCATCTCCTTGACCTGCTCGGCCAAACGGATGAAGTCTGTGTCTGCTATAGGTTGCCCATTAATGCAGATTCGGTCATTGATGGATACGATATGAGGAGAGGTAAAGGTCGCGACTTTTTTGCCATGTCCCATAAATAACTCCCTCATAAAAGCAATGGTAGATCCTTTCCCATTAGTCCCTGTTACGTGGATAATAGGGTAAGACTGCTCAGGATTTCCTAACAAATCCACCGCTTGCTGTATTCGGCCCAAACCTGATCGAAAATTCAAACCAATCCGACTATGGAGCCATTCTTCTACTTCAAACATACACATCTCCTTGATAAATGTCTAATCAATTATCTAGCAAAATTCCGTAGATAACAAAAAATGAGGTCAGGATTTTCGTCCCGACCTCTTCCCTGGTTAGCTAATCACTAGCAACTATGAATATTAACTTGGACTAAAAACATCCCCTGGATGTTCCAACTCTTCCCCATTTCTGGGAGTTGGGCTGATACAGTTCCCCAGATTTACCAGTTCTCTCTTATTTAAAGGAACTGGGGTAAAAACATCCACTGGACATTCCAACTCTTCCCCATTTCTGGGAGTTGGGCTGATACAGTCTCCCAGACTACCTGCGTTTCTAATTTCTAGCGCAGGGCTAAAAACGTCCCCCGGACGTTTTTACTCCTCCATAAAGCTGTTGAAGACTTCTTCAATCATGTTCCATTCGTCTTCTGAGTCTTCTGGGATTGGTTGCAATTCGCCTTCTGTTCCATCTTCGTTTTCGATGAATGAGTAAGCTTGGATTTCAACTTGTCCGTCTTCGTCTTCTTCTGCGTTAACTGGTACTAGAAGAACATAGTTTTTACCAAATTCTTCTTTTCCGTCAATGGTCAAAAGGATTTCAAACAAGGTTTCATTTCCTTGCTCATCTACTAGTGTAATTAATTCACGTTCTTCGTGGTCGTGGTTATGATCGTGTGACATAGCCTCTCCTTTATATTAAAATTTTCTATCTAAATAATTTTGTAAAATCAGCTGAGCTGCTAACTTATCAATGACTTTCTTGCGCTTATTGCGGCTGATATCTGCTTGTTCAATCAACATACGCTCAGCGGCCACTGTTGTCAAGCGTTCATCTTGATAGTCTACTGGTAAACCAAAAAGCTCTTCTAGCTTTGCTCCGTAGGCTTGACTAGCTTCCACGCGCGGTCCGCTTGTATTGTTCATGTTTTTAGGTAAGCCCACTACAAATCGTTCCACCTTGTAAGTATCAACCAACTCCTTAACGCGATCAAAACCAAATTGGCCTTGCTCCTCATTGATTTGGATGATTTCAAGCCCTTGAGCTGTAAAACCGAGCGGATCGCTAATCGCCACCCCTACCGTTTTTGAACCGACGTCCAATCCCATAATTCTCATAGGTTATAGATCGACTCCTTGTCCTTTAAGGTAGTAGCGGACCAATTCCTCAACGATTTCATCACGCTCATACTTACGGATTTGATTTCGTGCATTATTATAACGAGGAACGTAGGCAGGGTCTCCACTCAATACGTAACCTACGATTTGGTTAATTGGGTTGTAGCCCTTATCGTTCAACGAAGCATAGACATCAGTCAAAGTTTCACTAATTTCTTTTTTATTGGAATCGTCCAATTTAAAACGTACTGTTTCTTCAGTAAATCCCATTCTAACACCCTCTTTCCTTAGAATAGTACCATTATAGCATAATTCCTTACGTTCTACAATTCAGGCAGTCTATTTATTTGGATTTTCTACTGTTCTGTCGCGCCATTTGCCAATCTGTCTGAAATATATTTGCTTGGTTCATTTTTCAAAAGATTTTCCAAGCCAATATTCTTCAAATATTCCAACTGGGAAGCCTTTTTGACGTCCAAAACTTGAAAATCAAAACTAGTCGTTGTTTGAAGTTCTGTTGCGCTTAATAGTTTTGTTTCAAGCTTAAAGCCTGCTAATTTACGAGCTTCTATGATGGACTCATCCTTCTCCTCCGCCTCAAGGAGAGCTTTTTGGGTTTCTTCCACTCCATGTTGGTCAATATAAGTCTTCAACTCATCAGAAACTGGACGTTTTTGTTGAATGGTTAGGTTCAAAAAAGTCTTGTCTTTATAAGTAATGGTTTGGATTTGCTGGCTACCATCATCTGATTTCGGCAAAACCAAAGTCTTGGTGACAACTGTATTCTTCTCAGCATTCTCAATAACTGGCAATGCCGATTGAAGCGTATCTTTTTCTGTTTTTGTAGCTGGTCCAGTTTCTTTTTTCTGTCCGCAACCAACCAGGACAAAAAGGAAAGCTAGACTAACAAGAACTATTTTTTTCATTTCTTTCTTCTTTCTTTTTGAAATTAAAATAGAATAAGACTGGGAATTGCTCCCAGCCTTGATGTTTATAGAGCTGCACGCAAACGTGCTTCTGCATTTTCTACATTACGGACAGAGCGTGGTAGGAAGGCACGAATATCGTCTTCCTTATAGCCAACTTGCAGACGTTTTTCATCTACAAGGATTGGGCTCTTTAAAATTCTAGGTGTTTCCATAATCAGATTGAGGACTTCGTTAACACTCAAATCTTCAATATCCACTCCAAGGGCTTTGGCATAGCGATTTTTAGATGAGACGATACTGGCTATTCCGTTATCTGTTTTGGTTAGAATATCCAGTAATTCTTCTCGCGTAATTCCTTCTTTACCAAGGTTTTGTTCTTTATAACTTAACTGGTGGGCATTAAGCCAGGTTTTTGCTTTTTTACAGCTAGTACAACTTGAGACTGTATAAATTTTAATCATGTACCTACCCCTTTCGCTACATGTTACTATCAGTTTAGTCTATTATACCATAAAAAACATCCGACTTGCGACCTATTTTTAATTTTTTTTGACTTTTTTCGTCATTTTCGTACTTTTTTCTTGACAAACAACTAAATGACTATCAACTCTTTTGGAGCTAGGGTCAATAATTCACAACCTGTCTCTGTAATCAGGATATCATCCTCGATACGAACGCCATATTTGCCTTCGATATAGATACCTGGTTCATCGGTCAAGGCCATACCTGACTTAATAGTTTCTGTAGAAGTTTGGCTAAAGTAAGGCTCTTCATGGATATCCAGTCCAATACCGTGTCCGATACCGTGGGTAAAGTAGTCACCATAGCCTGCCTCGATGATAATATCACGAGGAATTTTGTCAAAGTCACGGAAACCTAAGCCAGCCTTAGCCTGTTCAATCAAGGCTTGGTTAGCTTTTAGAACTGTATTGTAAATCTCTGCTTGCTCGTCGCTGACATGCCCCAGATAGATAGTCCGTGTCATATCACTGACATAGTGGTCGTAGAGGCAACCGAAGTCCATGGTAATAGCTTCTCCTAGCTCCACTGGTTTGTGCATAGGATGGGCATGGGGTTTGGAAGAGTTGATACCGCTAGCTAGGATAGTGTCAAAAGACAAGCCAGATGCTCCCAACTCACGCATACGGAAGTCAAGGAAGTTGGCTATTTCAATCTCTGTCTTTCCTGGTTTGATAAAGTCAAGCGCATCGCGGAAAGCTTGGTCTGAGATAGAACAAGCCTTACGAATAGCTGCAATCTCCGCTTCATCCTTAATCATTCGAAGACCTTCGACAAACTGAGTTTGTGGAAGCAAGTCAATTCCTTCAAAGGCGGCCTGCATACGGTGATAATAAGAGACTGAAATCTCATCTTCAAAACCGATTCGAGATAAGCCCATGTCCTTAACAATTCCTGTAATGACAGCCAATTCATCACGGTCAGCCACAATCTCAAAGCCACTGGTTTCTTGCTTAGCTGCAATGATATAGCGAGAGTCTGTCACCAAGACCTGACGGTCGCGGCTGATAAAGACTGTTCCGTTTGAGCCCCAAAAACCAGTCAAGTAGTAGACGTTTTTAAGATTGTTGATGATGATACCATCTAGTTCTTTTTCTTGCATTTTAGCTAGAAATGCTTGTACGCGTTTATTCATGATGTAATTTTCCTTTCAAATAATGTCCTGTGTAGCTGGCTTCCTTGGCCGCTACTTCTTCTGGAGTTCCTGTTGCGATGATGGTTCCACCACCGACACCGCCCTCAGGTCCCAAGTCAATAATATGGTCTGCCGTCTTGATAACATCCAGATTGTGCTCAATGACAAGAACTGTATTGCCATCATCGACAAAGCGAGCTAAAACCTTGAGCAAGCGAGCGATATCCTCGGTATGGAGTCCTGTCGTCGGCTCATCCAGAATGTAGAAAGATTTTCCTGTCGATCGTTTGTGGAGTTCACTAGCCAGCTTCATACGCTGGGCTTCTCCCCCAGAAAGGGTGGTAGCTGGTTGCCCTAGCGTCACATAGCCCAGTCCCACATCCTTGATAGTCTGAAGTTTACGCTGAATTTTCGGAATGTGTTGGAAAAACTCCACCGCATCATTGACGGTCATATCCAAGACCTGCGAGATATTCTTTTCCTTGTAGTGAACTTCTAGGGTTTCACTATTGTAGCGGGTTCCGTGGCATACTTCACAAGCCACATAAACATCTGGCAAGAAGTGCATCTCAATCTTGATGATCCCATCACCTGAGCAGGCTTCACAACGACCACCCTTGACGTTGAAACTGAAGCGCCCCTTCTTGTAACCACGAATCTTGGCTTCGTTTGTTTGAGCAAAAAGGTCACGTATATCGTCAAAGACACCTGTATAGGTAGCTGGGTTGGACCTCGGCGTCCGTCCGATAGGGCTCTGGTCAATATCAATCAAGCGGTCGACATGCTCAATCCCTGTAATAGCCTTAAACTTACCAGGTTTATCTGAATTGCGGTTGAGCTTCTGGGCAATGGCTTTTTTGAGGACACTGTTGATCAAGGTCGATTTCCCTGAACCTGATACACCTGTCACCGCGATGAATTTTCCTAGTGGGAAGCGAGCTGTGACATTTTGCAGGTTGTTCTCACGCGCACCTGTCACCTCGATAAAACGGCCATTTCCGGTACGGCGCTCTTCTGGCACTGGAATAGCACGTTTGCCTGACAAGTACTGGCCTGTGATAGACTTACTGTTGCGAGCCACCTGCTTGGGCGTACCTGCAGCAACAATCTCTCCACCAAAAACACCGGCACCGGGACCAACGTCAATCAGATAATCAGCCTCACGCATGGTATCTTCGTCATGTTCCACTACTATGAGAGTATTACCCAAATCACGCATCTTTTTGAGGCTAGCAATCAGACGATCATTATCCCTCTGGTGAAGACCGATTGACGGCTCATCTAGGATATAGAGGACACCTGATAGGTTAGAACCAATCTGGGTTGCCAAGCGAATACGCTGACTTTCCCCACCTGAAAGGGTTCCTGCTGAACGTGACAGGGTTAGATAGTTTAGACCCACGTTATTAAGGAAGGTCAAACGATCCTTGATTTCCTTGAGAATAGGACGAGCAATAATAGCTTCATTTTCAGATAAGGTCAGCTGGCTCACCAAGTCCAAGTGGTCTGCGATAGACAAGTCTGAGATTTCTCCGATATGTGGCCCTTGCTGGCCACCAACACGGACAGACAAGGCCTGATCATTAAGACGGTAACCACGACAAGTTCCGCAGGTCAGCTCATTCATGTAAAGGCGCATCTGGGTGCGCGTGTAATCGCTGTTTGTCTCGTGATAGCGACGTTTGATATTATTGACAACTCCCTCAAAAGGAATGTCAATATCGCGCACTCCACCAAATTCATTCTCATAGTGGAAATGGAATTCCTTGCCATCTGACCCATAGAGAATCAAGTTCTTATCCTCTTCTGACAAGTTCTCAAAAGGCTTATCCATATCCACTCCAAAAGCTGTCATAGCCTGCTCTAGCATATTTGGATAGTAGTTGGATGAGATAGGATTCCAAGGAGCTAAGGCTCCCTCACGTAAGGTTTTACTGGCATCTGGCACTACCAAATCAGTATCCACCTCCAGCTTGATGCCCAAGCCATCACACTCACTACAAGAGCCAAAGGGAGCATTGAAAGAGAAGAGACGAGGCTCTAACTCTGGCACAGTAAAGCCACAAACTGGGCAGGCATAATGCTCAGAGAAGAGCAACTCAGAGTCATCCATAGTGTCGATAATGACATAGCCTTCTGCGATACGAAGGGCAGCCTCAATGGAATCAAAGAGACGACTACGAATGCCCTCCTTGATAACAATACGGTCAACCACGACATCGATATTGTGTTGCTTGCTCTTAGACAACTCTGGCACTTCGGTTACATCATAGACTTCTCCATCCACACGGACACGAACATACCCATCTTTCTGAACCTTCTCGATAACACTCTTATGTTGACCTTTTTTCTTGCGGATGACAGGGGCCAAAATCTGCAAGCGCTGGCGTTCAGGTAACTCCAAAACCTTATCAACGATTTGCTCCACCGAAGAAGCCTTGATAGCTCCATGCCCCTTGATACAGTAAGGCGTCCCCACACGTGCGTAGAGAAGACGCAGATAGTCATTGATTTCAGTCGTTGTTCCCACCGTCGAACGAGGGTTTTTGCTAGTCGTTTTCTGGTCGATAGAAATAGCTGGGCTGAGACCATCAATAGCATCTACATCTGGTTTTTCCATATTGCCCAAGAACTGACGAGCGTAGGCGGACAAACTCTCTACATAGCGACGTTGTCCCTCCGCATAGAGGGTATCAAAAGCCAGACTGGACTTCCCTGAACCTGACAAGCCAGTCACGACAACCAGCTTATCTCGCGGAATCTCCACATCAATATTTTTTAAATTATGGGCACGCGCCCCATGAATGACAATTTTATCTTGCATCTTTGTTCTTTCTAGTCCATTATTGCTTACCATTATACCAAAAAAAGTGAGATTCTATTACCCAAAAGGCTGAATTTGTAGTATAATAAAAAACTTCTTATTTTATGTTTCCTTAGGGCTTCCTAACCCTTATATCACGCGCTTTTTAATAAAAATCACTAATATTACTTTTTACTACTTGCTCCCCCAAAGTACACAAAAAGGGGAGCAAAAAAGCCCCACAAAAGGGCTAAGATTTGACGAGTTCAGCAGGCAAGAAACTAGCACGGTCAAACGTGCTTTTTTTATTGCTGGTTGCTGATAGGTATATTATACCATGAAGCGCGTGGTTTATAAGATTATGACCTCACAAAAGCCCCCAGATTCGTTTCTGAGGGCTTCTAGTTTATCCATGGTGTTTTTAGTTGTCCAGTACGAAACAAAGCAAAATAGGGGCGAATATGAAGCCTCGGCCTACATTTGCCAACATTTATGCTTCTAATTCTTGTAGTAAGGTTAAATCTAAATCATCAAGGTCAACATCTATTTCAAAATCTATGTTTAAATCTATGTCTATATCCATGTTTAAATCTATCTCCATATCCTCTAATTGGATATTCTCCGGATCAATCAAAAAATCTTCAATCATGTCATTCCCCCTCACTTAAATCTCAACATTTCTCAACAAAACACCACAAACGCCTACCTATATACTTCTAGTTCTCCGTTCTGGTGGATTCTCGCAAAGTTTAAGACGGCTATCTGTTTGTATCGGTGGTAGCTAGTGGAGCTAGTACCTGCCATCTCTACGCATTCACTCATTGTTTTCTTCCTCATGTAGCAATAATGGATAATAAAGTATTTTCTGGCTCGTTTGTTCTCTATACTATTGATGTCTTGGGCGAATATCTCCAATCCCTCACGGATTGCTTTTTCATGCTCACCGCTCAAATTCCACTGATCAGGTAAGATAAGTTCCCAAACCTCTTCATCTATCCTAACTTGGTTTTCACTCCCTGCCATCCTCTGGAATCTCAGAAAGTAAGTCATCCGCTCTCTTACGTTCATCATCGTTTTAAACTTATCCAGCTCCATTAGTTTGCTCCTTCATGATATAATATTATTGAGATTATAGCTGAGGCGGAGCGCCTTGGCTTTTTTTGCTATTTATCTATGTTCGCTCAAGGTTCGAGGGAGATAGCCCCCATATCTCCTTATGGTTTGATAAGCAATTAAGGGATGTTTTTATTTCTCTTATTTCCTTGTCATTCTGCAAGCAATTAAGGCAAGTTATTTCTTTGCTTATCTGCTTATCATTTGGTAAGCAACAAATCCAAAATAACAGACTTTTAAACTGCTCTTATCTCCTTATCATTTGGTAGGAAAATAAGGAGAGTTATTTTAGTTCTTATTTCCCTGTCATTTTGTAAGGAGAAAATTCAAATTAAGGAAGCTAATAAGTCTCCTTATCTCCTTACAGTTTTTCAGGGAGCAAAATCAAAATAAGCGATGTTATTTCCTGGCTTATTTCCTTACCGTTTGACAAGGAGAAAAACGAAAATAAGGAGCTTTTAAATTCGTCTTAACTCCCTATCGTTTTGTAAGCAATTAAGAAGGCTTATTGTCGTCCTTATCTGCTTGATAAATGATAGGAGGATATATCCACTTTCTCGGCGTTCGCTCGGAGTTCAATGCTTTCCCGCGAGAAAAAATGTACAGTGACGGTGTGAAGCTCATAGAAGCGCGTGGGGAGGGAGATAGCCCCACTGTGTTATAAAATTGGAGTACCTTTAACGGTCGAAAAATCAAGCCAAACACTTAGTAATACTACATTATACAAAAATTAAAAACATTTCAAAAAGGGAATTTTTTGCACAGAAGAGGGGCGCGTTCCTATTCCCGAACGTTATATACCCCCGTTCAAAAATCAAGGGGGGTATTTGCATACTTTTTATTCCCTTATCCTTTTCCAGTTAGTCAATCTCATGTCATTCAAACATAAAAGAGAAAGAGAAATCATTTGTTAACTATTGCTAACATTGCATTTCATTCATCTATTGTTATTGATTTGATTATATCAATCAATAAAGAATGCAATCAACACAAAGTATTTTTGATTACTGACTAATTCAATTTGATCATAACACCTAGAGAAAGGTAAATGTATCTACTAATCAAATTACTAATAACATCTTACTCTAATCTTGCAACTATCTTTATTCCTTTTGTCAGGCATATTTACTACCACTACCTAAGCGAAATCTCACCTTTTCTAACCCTCAAAAAACCTCTCTGCTTTGTGGTATCCTTGTGGTTATATCACTAGAAAAAAAGCCCTGTACCTTTGTAAAACCTTAGTATTTTAAAATACACAACCTTATACTAATCTTATACTTTTTATATATGCTACCTTACCAAAACCTTACCATTTTTCGGAACGCTTACCGCACCCTTTTTTGGAACGCTCTACTTACTTAAATCCTTGATATATCTAGCTTTTTTATCATTCAAACCGTCTAATATGTAGTATTTGTTTGTTTTGTAAATTGCACACTACTTCATATTGTCCTACAATCTCAAACCATTCAGCCAAAATCTATCCCCTTTTTCAATATACTTCAAAAACTTCTTATAGTGCTTATGATACCTGTCACGTTTCATATACCTTGGTCTTTCAGGGAAACCATCAAACATATATCTACCACGTCTAGGACTCCACCCTGGTTCTACCTTTCTGGCTTCTTTTAGTGCAAGCTCCCAGTAGTATTGGCAATCCGTTTTACTACGGTTCAGGGTACTCTTGTGGATATCTAGACAAGTACCGCAACTAAAATACAAATACCGTTTATAAAGCAACCTGCACCGTCTCCCACAATCAGGGCAAAGAAAGAAATATCGATTACCTCCCTTAGTTCCTGCTATTCTGTCTAATTCAAATGACTCTCCACCAAAATCAATCATTAAACTGTCCAAATCAATCTCTAAACGTTGACCGTCCAACTCGGCTATACCCTTAGATATTCCTCTCAGCTTCATTGGTTTAGTGATTGTTTCTATTGCTAACTGCTTCATTATTTCCCCCTATATGGAAAAACCCAAAACTATTGGGTTCAGTAGTAGTGAAACCACAAAAAGAGGCAATGCCCCTTTGCTACTATTCTTCACTGAGTAAGCCACTTACTACCACATCACGGACAAATTGAGCTTGTTTTTCTTTGGGTAGTTGCAAAGCTTCAAGTAAAGACTCTAGAACTTGCTTGTCAGTTCCTGCAATCAACTTCTTAATGATATTCTGGAATTGTCCTTCCAAGTACTCGCAAAAATGTATCCGCTGTGCTTGTGTCGGCTGCACTGGTACTGGTAAGCTATCTGCAATCAGCAAGAAGCAGGCTTCCGCGATTTGGGCGAATAACTTTGCACGCGCTTCAGGGTGTCTGTATAACTCATAGGCATTTATGCTGGTGTCTTCCGTCCGAAGCTTCTCACCTAGTTCAATCAGTTTAGGCGTATCTTCAAGACATACTGGTGTTGCATCCGCCATAAAATCGTCACGTTTGCGATTGAGTTCCTCCAGTTCCTGATCTGCCTGTTCAAAGTATGCTGGTTCTATCATGGAATTCCTCCTTTTTTATTTGGTTAAAAATTACGCTTCATCCTCTTGTCTTTGATGTCTGTCATGTTGTATACATTCCCCTCTGACCGTTTGCCAATGCGACTGACTAGCTTATCATTATAGATTCTGGCCAGCTCTTTTCCGTTGTGATTGGTGTTGATGATAGTTGTGTCTCGCTTATCAAAAATCTTGAAAAGAAAGGCCTGTACCCAATTATTAGCTTCATTTTTTTGGCTGTTCATAACGCTTTCTGTTCCTAAATCATCAATAAAGAGATAGTCAACCTCAGTCAGTAACTTCAAGGCATCATACTCTGTAAAATCACTCTGTCTATACTGCCAACCTGACTGAATGCGCGTGATAATCTCAGTAATACTGACAAAAAGCACACTCTTAGGCTCATTCCTAGACTTATAGCCCTCGTTAATGGCTTTGGCCATGGAATAGCATAAATGACTTTTACCAGTGCCTGGTTTCCCCATAATCAGCGTGTTGCCCGTCATGCCGTTTAGGTACTGCTTAGCTTGCTTGATAGCAAATTCCTTGGCCTCGTGTTCCTCTTTTGTCCCAGCTTTGAAAGTGCTAAAAGAGGCCTCTCTCAGCTCATTTGACGCCGTGCTTTCACGCGCTAGCACATCATAAGTTGAAGAGTCCAGATCATGCCCTAGGGCTTTTTCTACGCCCTCTAGCTCCGTCTGTTTGATGTTCTCCCTAGTACATTCCATACAGTAGGGTGATGTATAACCATCTGGCTTTTTGAATTGTACTAGGTTAATCTGATGGGTTGGGCAAAGCTCATCAGTGACCTTTATTTTTTCATTGAGCTGGTCTGTATTCAGTAATTCCATTGTTTCTCCTCTCCGTCAGTAGATAAACGGATCTTGAATATCATCGTCAGACTGACCTTGTTTCTTTTGCTGAAACAGTCTCTGTTCATCTTCGACTTGTACCATGGTTCTAATACCATTCTGTCGCCAGTTCTTGAGTATTGAATTGATATAGCTAAAAGATCGCTTGCCGTTATCTGCAGCCTTGTCTATAGCAATCTTGATAACCTCTAGCTCCATACCGTCAAGAGTGAGATAGTCAGTCAGTATTTGATATTGTTGCCCATCCATAACCCCTATACGCTTTTGGTAATAGTTAGAGATTTCAGCAGTAGGAGCAGAAGAAGTTTTTTTCTCTATCTCTTCTTCTAACTCTATCTCTATCTCTATCTCTTTCTCTTTCTCTATCTCTGTTGGACACGAATTGGAAATTGTCAAAGATGGTTGGACTTCTTCCAATTTTGCTTTTTTTCGTTGTTCACGTTTATAGTTTGCCCAGTTTGTTTCACTCTCAACCAAGGCTTTTGCCTGCGGTAGTTCTGCGTTTTTATCTTCATCAACTTGTATTAGACCACACTTAGTAAAGTATGCCATGGTCATATCTATATCATCTTCCGATACGTCTAATTTTAGGGCTAACTCTTCCTTGAGATTGTCAAAGTAACCCTCATAGTATAAAATACAGTCACTTTCTAAGCTCTCTAGCATGAGCCTAATATAAATCACCGTCATAGTATACCCACCAGGTACCGTTTTTAGTCTCTTGATAAAAATATTATCAAAAAATTTCTTATCAATTTTTAGCCAAAAATATATTTTAGTTTTTGCCATTCTCCACCCCCAGAAACTGCCAGATGTCCGTAACTTTGTAATAGATTTTCCTAGTATCTTCTAGCGGTGGCTGATACCGTCTTAGCCCTGCTTTTTCCCACTTTTGGAGTGTCATGTATTTTATATCTAACTCGTCCATGACTTCCTGGGCTGATATTAAACCTGTCAGTCGTGGTTTGAGTCTATCACGCGCTTCCAGGTATCTTTCCACTACCTCCAGAATGCCATGCGCTAGGTCTTGCTCACTTTCTCGGCTTAGGCTAAACATATCCGCCCACCTCCTTCAAGGTTTCTTTGTAGCTCTCTAAATCAGCATTTAAAAGGACAGTTAGGCGTTTCTGTTCTTCCTGTACTTGGTTATAGAATGCTTTTGCTCCGTCCAGTAACTCATCTTTATTTGCTGGGATAAAATATCCTCTAAATGTTCCGTGTCGAACCCCAACAATAGGAACGCTATGGCGCGTGATTAGACGGCTGATAATATCTTGCACGGTTCTTTCTGCCAGCTTAGTGATCAGGCTGATTTCTGCCCCTGTTATGGAGTTCTCAGCCCCTACCTTGATTAGTCTTAATACTCGTTTGTCATTCTCTGATAGACTCATTCAGTTCCTCCCCATACATTGACCCCTGCAAGCTGGATATATCGCCCATAATCAGGGTTTAAATCCTCGCTAGGTGTTTCTATCGTCTGTTGGTTTTCTCGCTCAAATTGGGCGCTTTTTTTGCGGTCTCGGTGGTTTAGATAAAGCAGTAAGCCAATCAGTACCACGGAAAAGATAAGTGCCTGTGTGTTGCTCAAATCTAACTCATTCATGTTATGTCCTCGCTTTGTAATTCTTGATATAGTCCACTTGATCAGTTCGCTCCATCTTCAAAAACTCATCCACCTCTTTGGGTGTTACCTTTCTATCTACAAAATCAGCAATAAACTGGAAGAGGTTAGGGTGTCTCTCCTTGATTTCAGCTATTACTTCATCAAATTCTGCTTGTGTCATGTCATCTAAGTTTAGAGTCATGTTCTTCCTCCAATTCTCTGATGTACATTTCAATAGCATTAACTAGATTTTCCTTTGTCTTGATAAGACAATCATAAGCAAGGTTAAAAATAGCGCCCTGTGTGTCGTATTCCAAAGTTAAAAGCATGGTCTTTTCTTTGCTACTTATGTTTTTACTGAAAAAGTGAAAAGTAGCCCCCAAGGCGTTTTCAGCGGTGTTAAGTCCTAGCGTTAGATTATCTAATTCATCTAAAATATTTCTCATATCTTCTTTTGTCATGGTTGTTTCCTTTCGTTTGCCTTTTACTATACAGGATATCCTCACGCTCAAGATTGCCGTCGGAAAGCGCGGGGCTTTTTGAGTTGTTTCTTATAACGTTAATCCTCACGCTCAGAGTCGCCAAATTGAAAGCGTGAGAAAGTACCAGTTTTAAGAGTTGGCGCTCTCCGTATGGTCAAATTGCCCTAGATATGCTATAATCTAGGTATAAATCTTTACTAAAACCTCTTTGATAATAGCTTGCCTGCTTTTTGTTAAATTCGTTTTAGTGTTAGTGTGAAAGGCTCTGCGGTGTGGTTATTGCTAAGCCTTTTTTGTTGTTCTCACACGCTTCTTTGGCGTGTTTTTTTATTTCTGAATGCCATAGCCTTGATTTCTTGATAACTCATATTCAAGCCAATCAAGGCTATTACCATGTCCTCAAATGCCTGGTATTGCTCCAGCTCCTCACTGGTCAAGCTATCAATGCCATTATAGCCCCCACGTTCTTCCCTTAACTGCTTAGCGTTCCTGTCGGTTACTGCTTTCAGTAGCAAGTTGTTCATGGTGCTATGTGCATGCTTTGGTGCATTAGGCCATGTCTCAATACTGTCATGCAGTGTTTTTCTTTTTGGCTTTTCTAGCGCCCTCTGCATACGAAACTTAGAAAGTTCCTCACGCATTTCAAAGAAGGCTTTGACTAGGTTCTTTTTAAACCCCTTGACGGGTTCTGTATTCCGTAAGTAAGTGATCAGCAATGTTGCTTGTTGCTCATTCAAAATATAGTCCCGTACATTTTGCCCACTCTCTGAAGGTGAAATTTTAAATTGCACCTTTCCAAAGCTTTCAAAGTCCTCTCGGTGCTTATTCAGCAAAATCTTCAAATGTCTGTGCTTAACTTCTGCACACTCTGCCACAATACTGCTCAGCGTATACGGCTCTTTTTTACCGTCCATGTAGACTAGTTCCATGTTTTTGCTCCTTTCTTAGATTTCCTTTTGATTTAGTTCTATTTTTTTCGTACTATCTCCTAAAAAAATATCGTCCAGTTTTACCTGATACAATTCCGATAACTCTTTAAGTAGCTCAAAAGGGATTAGCGTACTATCTTTTTCGTACTTTGAGATAGTCTGAAAATTCTTGTTGACCTTCTTAGCCACTTGGCGCAAAGTAAAACCTGCATTTACTCGACACGCTCTTAGCGTCCATTGTGCCATATTCTTATAGCTCCTTTCAAGATTGATAAAATCATAGTACTATTTTTTTCGTACTTTGTCAACGCTGTTGTTGAAAAATTTTATTTTTTTCGTACTTTGTCTTTTTTGTGTTATAATCAGGTTGTAGAATTAAAGTAAGGGAGTTTTTAACAATGGCAAAAAATAGCCCTCAGGATTTAAAGAATAGAGAATATTTCTCTAATAATCTTAACCGTGTTATGAAAGAAAAAGGTATCAGACAGATAGACCTGCATAATGCTTTAGAAATTCCTAAAAGTACAATAACTGGTTATGTAAAAGGTAGATCAATGCCAACATCTGGCAATCTTCAAAAACTTGCTGATTATTTGGGAGTGAAAAAATCTGATCTTGACCCTCGCTTTTCTGACAAAGATGTTTACAAAGAATTTTTATATATGTTAGATAAACAATTAGACGAAGAAAAATACCTCGTAAAAAATGTTTCAAAAGATAAAATTTTTCAGAAAGTAAAAGAGAGAGAGAAAAGGGACAAGGAAATAATTGAACTAGCAAAGAGTAAAAATTTCCCAATCAGTCCTGAAGAGTTTCTCACTACTATCACTGAATCATTAAATGAATACAATCCCAAAGACAACTATGAAGTTTTAAATGCCCTTGCGCTAAAGACAAGTAATATCCTATTCTGGCTAGATATTGTATTTCAAAAAACAAGTAGTGAATTCTACATAGTTTTTGAAGATAAGGAATTCAACCAAGAATATTACAACAAATTATATAAAAAGTTTGAAAATCTATTTGAAGAAATTAAGTCTTTAGCTCTTCAAGAAGCTAAGAAAGATAAAGAAAATCTAGATGATTTTGCGTTACTTTGGGGTATAGACTAACCCACGCGCCACAATGTTAAACAATCCTGAAGCGCGTGGATTCTCGTGGTTCGCTCAAACTTCAAGCCAATATAAGCCCCATATCTACTAATTTTGTTGATGTCAACAAATGTCAACCACTTACAATATTTTAGAAAGGACTACCATGGTTAAAATCAACGCAAACGGTAAAGAAATCACTTTACTAGCCAATAATACTGATTATGTTAGCTTGACAGATATAGCTAAATATAAAAATAGCGAAGATCCTAGAATAGTTATTTCAAACTGGCTTAGTAGTTATGCTACTATAGACTTTTTAGCAACTTGGGAAAGTATTAATAGTCATAACCACCCGTGAAAACGGGTGGCTTGTACACCGGCTATAAGCCGTTTCTCTCCAGCGGCGTCTAAAGACGCTCGCTGAACTTCGTTCAGGTCGTGCTATATTACTTGACTAATGCCCGTCACAACGGGCTTTTACCTTGTTCTAAATCCGCCATCAGAAAACGGATCTTCATATTCTTTTACACTCAGCTTATCGAGTGCAATGTCATTCTTTTCCTGCTC